>NZ_RAWC01000028.1:0-61753 GCF_003611685.1 Corallococcus sp. CA049B
CACCCGCACGGCCCCCGCGCGCTCATGGACGGACGTCCCCGGTGCGCGCGGAGGAAGCCCCGTCTCCCTCCTCATGCTCATGCACCGTCACCGTCGCGGTGCGTCCGGACACGAGCCGGACGCCCTCGGGCACCGCGTCCAGCGCGACGCGCACGGGCACCCGCTGGGCCAGGCGCACCCAGCTGAACGTGGGGTTCACGTTGGGCAGGAGGCTGGGGCCCGCCCCGCGCTCCCGGTCCTCGATTCCCGCGGCGATCCCCTCCACGTGTCCGCGCAAGAGGGCCGGCTCGCCCATGAGCCGGATGGTGACCGGCGCGCCAATGCGGATGCGCGGCAGCTTCGTCTCCTCGAAGTAGCCCTCCACGCGGAAGGAGTCGCTGTTCACCAGCGCCACCATCTGCCGCCCGGCGGTGGCGTAGTTGCCCTCCTCCACCTCCAGGTTGGTGACGATGCCGTTCACCGGCGCGCGCACCGTGGAGCGGTCCAGGTTCAGCGCGGCCACGTCGCGGTTGGCCAGCGCCTGCTGGAGCGCCCCTTCCGTCTGCGCCAGGCGGGACAGCCCCTGCTCGCGGACCTCCTCGGACACCAGATTACCCAGGCCCTGGTTGCGCTCGGACTCACGCTGCGCCTGCGCCCGCGCCGCCTGCCGGCTCGTCACCACCGCCTCCGCCTGCCGCAGCGCGAGCTCGAAGCGGGCGCGGTCGATGACGAAGAGCACCTGCCCCCGCGTCACCCGCTGGTTGTCCAGCACGTCCACCGACGTGACGACTCCCGACACGTCCGGCGCCAGCAGCACCACGTCCGCCAGCATGCGCCCGTCGCGCGTCCACGGCTCGACCTCGTAGTGCCGCCACATCCACCGGCCCGCGAGCAGGGCCAGCACGACGACGGCCCCCGTCACGCCAATCCGGATGAGCTGCGGGCGCGTGGTTTTCATGGCGTCTCAGGGGACCCGCGAGGCGATGAAGGTCACCGCGAACCAGAGGAGGACGAACAGCGCCAGGTCGAAGAGCGCCGGGTGCCACACCCACCGGTAGACATGGAGCGCGGACAGCCCCCGCCGCAGGGGCACGCCGAGCGCCACCGCCACCAGCGCCCAGACAAGGAGCGTGGGGACGAAGACCCCCTGGACGTCCAGCTCGCCCCTCATCGCGCCACCTCCAGGGGAACAGCCCGGTAGGGCGCCGCGTCCGGAAACAGCGCGCGCCGCAACCCCACGAGCGCGAGCACCCCGTCGCGCTTCTGCGCGGAAGGCGGCGCGTCCGCGACGCGGCCCAACGTCGCGTCCAGCGCGCCGAGCAGCTCCGCCGGGGGCGCCGTCACCCGCCCCAGCGAGCGCGCCCGGAAGTGCCCGGAGATGCGCTGGAGGAGCAGCCCCGCGGACAGGCTCGCGGCGGTCCCCACGTGCGGGCGGATCCGCTGAAGGTCCACGACGTTCAAGCCCAGCCGCAGGTCCGCCAGCGCATCCGCGGCCTCCAGCGCCTCGTCGCGGGACGTGGCCAGCGCCAGCCTCGGGGTGAGCAGGCCCAGCCGGTCCAACATGCGGCTCGTCCAGCCCAGGCGGTCCGGCACGCCCTCTGCCGAGGCCAGGCCCGCCAGCTCCCGCCACCCGGTGCGCAAGAGCCGGTGCGCGCTCCAGTCCGTGCCCACGGAGCGCAGGAAGCGGGTGGACAGCGCGGCGGCGATGAAGCCCGCGGCCTGCGCCAGCGAGCTGTTGAGGAACTCCGCCAGGTCCGCGGTGTAGCGCTCCTGGAGCGACAGCGTCCCCAGAAAGCCCAGCACCGCGATGCTCGCGCGCCCCGCCCACCGAGGGTCCGCCAGCAACAGCCCCACGCCCAGGAGCGTGGGGGCCAGCGCGGCGACCAGCAGGGGAAAGCCGTCGATGCCGGGCAGGACGCCGAACAGGTACACCCCGCCCACGACGAAGGACATCCCGGTGAAGACCAGCGCGGACAGGATGGCCGGCACCGGATCATCCTGGGTCGCGAAGAGGCAGCTGTAGACGGCCGCCATCATCGCCGCCGCGCTGCCCTCCGGCCACGCGAGCGCAATCCACACGGCGCAGCAGAGCAGCACGGCCGCCGCCGCCGCGATGCCGGACATGAGCGCCAAACCCCGGTCGCGGTGCAGCGGTCGCTGGACGCGCGCGCGCAGGAGCGGCGTCAGGCGCTCCGGCGCGAGCCCGGTGGGGTCGCGGATGAAGGCGCGCAGATCGCGGCAGTCCTGGACGGTGTCCACCAGCTCGCCCAGGCGCACGGCGAGGCTGGTGGTGACGAGCGCGGTCCAGTCCGCCTTCGCGTCCAGCGGCGGCGCGAGCGCGGCGCACGCCTCGGAGAGCCGCTGGCCTTCGGCGCGGGAGGCGTCGGGCCCCGCCTGGATCCACGCGCTCAGCGCTTGGAGCAGCGTGTCCCGCCTGGCGTCGGGCCCCCGGCCCGAGGTCTGGAGGACGGCGAGCCGGTCCTCGATGCTGGAGAGGATGGGCAGCAGCATGGACATGCGCTCGTGCAGCGCGCGCACGGCGCCGGCCCGGGGACGCAGGCCCGCGGTGTCGAACGGCAGGTGCGTCGCCAACAGGTGGAGCGCGGTGACGTCCTCCGCCAGCCGGTGCCACTCCCGGCGCGTGCGCGCGTCCCTGCGTCCCGCGAGCGCGTCCTGGGCCCACCGGCCCGCGTCCGCGAGGAACCCATCGATGCGGTCCAGCAGCACCGGCCCCACCGGGCGCGGGAAGAACACGGTGTGCACGACGGTGGCGCACACGATGCCCAGGCCAATCTCCTCCACCCGCACCAGCGCCGTGGCGAAGAGGGCCCCCGCCGAGGAGACGCCGGGAAAGCCGATGATGGCCGCGGTGTAGCCGCCCAGCATGAAGACGTAGCTGCGCGGCGTGCGGTCCAGGAGCGCCAGGTACAGGCAGCAGCCCACCCACAGCGCCATCGCGAGCGACAGCAGCTCCGGCGAGTTCACCAGGTTGGGGACGAGCACGCACGCCATCGCCGCGCCCAGCACCGTGCCCAGCAGCCGGAAGACGGCCTTCGAGCGCAGCGCGCCAGAGAGCGGCTGGCTGACGACGTAGACGGTGATCATCGCCCAGTACGGCCTGGGCAGGGAGAAGCGCAGGCCGAGGAACAGCGCGGCCATCGCGGCGGCGAAGGTGTTGAGCGAGAACACCCATGCCCTGAGCCGCGGAGTCATCATCTCCGCGGGTCTAGGCCGCGCTCCCCGGCGCTGTCGTCAGCCCCGGAGTCTCACTCCTTCGTGAGGTCGTAGACCTCCTGGATGCCGTGGAGCGTCTGGACGAAGTCCAGCTTCAGGTCCTGGATGAGGCCGTTGCGCAGGTCGAACACCCACGAATGCACGATGGGGAAGCCCCGCGTCACGTAGGACTTCTGCACGGCGGCCGTCTTGATGATGTTGATGCTCTGCTCCAGGACGTTGAGCTCCACCAGCCGCTCGTAGCGCTTCGTCTCGTCCGCGATGCCGTCCAGCTCCTGCTTGTGGAACCGGTACACGTCGCGGATGTTGCGCAGCCAGGGGTTGAGGATGCCCAGGTCCTTGGGCTGCATCGCCGCGCGCACCCCGCCGCAGCCGTAGTGGCCGCAGACGATGATGTGCTTCACGTCCAGGTGCCGGACGGCGTAGTTGATGACCGACATCACGTTCAGGTCGACGTTGTTGACCAGGTTGGCCACGTTGCGGTGCACGAACACGTCACCCGGCGGCAGCCCCATGATCTGGTTCGCGGGCACGCGGCTGTCCGAACACCCGATGTAGAGGAAGTCCGGCTGCTGCGACACCGACAGCCTGGTGAAGTAGTCCGGATCCGAGCGGAGCTGCTCCTCCGCCCAGGCCTTGTTGTTCTCGAAGATCTTGTCGTAGGGGGTCACGGCCGTGACGCTCGCACGCAGGGTCCCCACCGTCGAGCGTTCACTTCCTCCAGTGTTCACGCGCGACCACGGAGCATCCAGTCCCAGTACAGGCGCGGCAGTCCGTACTTCTTGAGCAGCCACAGGTCGCGGCGCTCCACGAAGGTGTTGATGAACGGCAGGCTCGGCGCGGGCCGGCCGTCATAGTCGAACTCGGCGAGCAGCATCCGCCCGTAGCCCGTCACCAGCGGACAGGACGCATAGCCGTCGTACCGCGCGGTGGGCTCGCGCCCCTCCATCACGGCCACCAGGTTCTCCACGAGCACGGGCGCCTCCGCCCGGACGGCGGCGCCCGTGCGCGACGTGGGCAGGTCGCTCGCGTCCCCAATGGCGAAGACGTTCGGATGGTCGGGGTGCTGGAGCGTGTGCTTGTGCGCCTTGACCCAGCCCGCGTCCGGACCGTCCTGATGGGCCAATGCGCTGCGCTTGATGAAGTCCGGCGCGCTCTGCGGCGGCGTGACGTGCAGGAGGTCATACCCCAGCGTCACCCACTCCCGGCGCCCGTCGCGCGTCACCGCGAAGAGCGCCTCGCGGGTGTGCGCGCGCACCTCCACCAGGTCGTGGCTGAAGTGCGTCTGGATGCCGTAGCGGTCCACGACACCCTCCAGCACCCGCGCGTAGGGCTGCACCCCGAAGAGCGCCTTGGCCCCCGAGCCGAAGACGACGCGGGACTTCCCGGTCAGCCCGCTGCGGCGCAGGTGGTCCGCCACCAGGTACATGATCTTCTGCGGCGCCCCCGCGCACTTCACCGGCGTGGCCGGATGGGTGAACAGGGCCGTGCCCCCCTGGAAGGCCCGCACCATCTCCCACGTCTTCGGCGCGAGCCGGAAGTCGTAGTTGCTGGACACGTACGGCGTCTTCAGCGCCTCGCGCAGGCCGCGCACCCGGTCCCAGTCCAGCTGGATGCCGGGAGCGACCACCAGGAAGTCATAGGTCAGGCGCGTGCCGCCCCGCGTGAGCACCTGCTGACGGACGGGGTCCACCTCCTCCGCCCGGTCCTGGAGCCACCGCGTCCCCTTCGGGATGTAGTCCGCCTCAGCCCGCACGGTGCTCGCGATGTCCGCGGCGCCCGCGCCCACCAGCGTCCACAGCGGCTGGTAGAAGTGCTGCGCCGAAGGTTCGAGCACGGCGACGCCCCGCACGCCCTTGCGCCTCAGCCGCGCCGCGACCGTGATGCCCGCGGTGCCGCCGCCGATGATCAGCACCCGGTGGTGCCCGGAGGCGGATGGAGGCTTGAGGGAGGGAGGAGCGTTCATGGGAGCAAGCCGCGAGCCTGCCCATGACACCCCCACCGCGCCAGCTGCCCTGCGAGGCGAGCGCGCGTTGCCGGGTCCACATCAAATAACGGAAGGCCTCCCTTTATCGGAGCCCGCGTCCCAGCGGACAATTCGCGCAAGGCGCTGAAGCCTCCTCTCCGCCCGCGGCCCCCGTGCACCGGAGACTCCGACATGCTCTTCCGCCAGCTCTTCGACTCCGAGTCCTCGACCTACACGTATCTCATCGGAGACGAGGCCACGCGCCAGGCCGTCCTCATCGATCCGGTGCTGGAGCAGGTGGACCGCGACCTGCGGCTCGCCGGTGAGCTGGGGCTGGTCCTCTCCCACGTCTTCGACACCCACGTGCACGCGGATCACGTCACCGCGTCCGGCACGCTGCGGGAGCGTACGCGGTGCCAGGTGGTGGCCGGAACGGGCGGGGCCCCCTGCGCGGACCTGCGGGTGCGGCACGGCGACACGGTGCACGTCGGCCGGTGCGCCTTCCAGGTGCTCGCCACGCCGGGCCACACGGACGACAGCGTGAGCTACCTGCTGGGCGACCGCGTCTTCACCGGGGATGCCCTGATGGTGCGCGGCAACGGCCGCACCGACTTCCAGAACGGGAGCGCGAGCCAGCTCTACGACTCCATCACCCGCGTCCTCTTCCAGCTCCCGGACGCGACGCTCGTCTTTCCCGCGCACGACTACCACGGCAACACGGTGACGAGCATCGGCGAGGAGAAGCGCCACAACCCGCGGGTCGCGGGCAGGAGCCGCGAGGAGTTCATCGAGGTGATGAACAACCTCCACCTGCCCCGCCCCAAGAAGATCGACCTGGCCGTCCCGGCCAACCGCGCCTGCGGGCGGCCCCAGGCCCCGGCGCCGGAGGCCTGAAGCTCAGGCCGGCTTCGCCAGCTCCGCGTCAATGGCCTGGACCAGGCGCGGATCCTCCGCCGTCACGTCCGGCGCGAAGCGGCCCACGACGCGGCCATCCCGGCCGATGAGGAACTTCTCGAAGTTCCACTGCACCTCCGGCTTCGGGTTGGCTTCGATGCCGTAGCCCTTGAGGTTCGCGCGCATGGGCCCCTCGCCCGTGGCGTCCGGGATGGCGCCCGTCAGCGCGTGGTACAGCGGGTGCTTGTCCTGCCCCACCACGGAGATCTTCGAGTACAGCGGGAAGGTCACGTCGTACTTCAAGGTGCAGAACTGCTGGATCTCCGCCTCGCTGCCCGGCTCCTGCCCCATGAAGTTGTTCGCGGGGAAGCCCAGCACCTCCAGGCCCTGCCCCTGCCGGCTCGCGTAGAGCTTCTGCAGGCCTTCGTACTGGGGCGTCAGGCCGCACTTGGAGGCCACGTTCACCACCAGCAGGACCTTGCCCTGGTGCTGCCCGAGCGTCCGGGGCGCGCCGTCGATACCGGTGAGGGGGATGTCGTAGAGGTTCTGGCTCATGTGCTCTCCGTCTGGGGGGCGGCCACTCTAGCCCAGGCCTGTCCAGGCAAAGTGCCAGCCCCGGTGTGGTGATTTGCGGCGGTCGTGGCATGGCGCAAGGCACCGGCCCCTGGAGGGAACGGCTGGCCCGGGCCTTGCGTTGTGTGGACTCCCTCGCACTCCATGCACCGGCTCCTCGTCCCCCTCGTCCTCCTGCTCGTTGCCCTGGCCAGCGTGGCGGGCGGAGCCGTGTGGTTCATCCAGCGCGACCGGCAGGCGCTCGTGGAGCAGTTCGGGCGCGACCGGCAGGCCCAGCTGGAGGAGGCCGCCAGCGGCGTCGCCCGGTCGCTGGAGGACCTGGGGGACAACCTGCGCTTCGCGAGCGAGCTGCTCGCCCAGCCCGGCTCCGCTGGAGACCATCACAACGAGCTGCGCGCCCTGCTGGAGGCCGTGGGCCAGTACCGCGCCATCGCCGTGCTGGGCCCGGACGGCGAGGAGCGGCTCTTCTTGGTAGACCACAAGTCGCGCCACCTGCCGAGGGAGGCCGTCCATCCCCCGGCGCTCGCGGACACCGCGCGGCAGGCGCTCACGGCCCCGGTGGGGCACGTCATCCCCTCGCACCCCATCGAAGGCGCGTCGTCCGGGTGGATGCGCGTCTTCGCCATCCGCATCGACTCCGACCTGCCCGGGGGCGGAGGCGCCGTCGCCATCCTCGTGGACACCGAACCGCTCTTCGCGCCGCTGCGCATGGTGACGGTGGAGGAGAGCACGCGCGTGCTCCTCCTGGGCGCCCACGGCACGCCCGCGCCCATGAGCGACCCGGCGCTCGCGTCCTGGCACCGGCGGCTGGAGGACCCCGAGGGCAAGCTCGTGCCGGGCCTGCGCACCCTGGTGGCGCGGATGCGCGCGGGCGCGGCCGGGACGCTGCGGCTCAACGAAGCGGAGGCCACGCGCCTGGGCCTGGGGCCCGCGGACGCGGTGGCCACGTTCCGCCCCCTGCGCATGCGCGGCGAGGCCACCTGGTCCGTGGCGACGCTCTCCTCCACCAGCGCCCTGCGCGCCCACGAGCGCACCCTGGTGCTGCGCCTGTCGCTGGCGGCGCTGCTGGTGGCGGTGTTCCTGGTGGCGTTCGGGACCTACGTGGTGCTCGCCAACCGCCGGGAGGTGGCGCTGCGGGAGACCCTGCGCCACGCCGCGAGGTTCGCGCACCTGCATGAGAAGACGCAGAAGATCCTCGACCACATCCCCACCGGCATCCTGGCCCTGGACCGCGAAGGCAGCATCAGCGCCGTGAACCAGGCCCTGCGCGCGCGCCTGCCGGCCACCGCCGTGGGGAGCACCCTGCCGGAGGCCTTCCCCACCGCGCCCACGTCCGCGGTGCAGCGGCTGACGGCGCTGGTGCTGGCCGCGCGGGACAAGGGCGCCGTGCGCAGCCTGCACGGCGAGCCGCTCAGCCTCTTCAACGAGAAGGACCAGTTCAACGTCCACGCCGTCCCGCTGGAGCACGGCGACGGAGAGGCGAGCACGCTGCTGGTGCTGGAGGACCTGAGCAATGTGCGCATGCTGGAGGACCAGCTCCTGCGCGCGGAGAAGCTGGCCACGGTGGGCGTGCTCGCCGCGGGCGTGGCCCATGAAATCGGCACGCCGCTGGGCATCATCCGGGGCCACGCCGAATACATGCTCCAGAAGGTGGGCGGCGTGGATCACCCGCAGGGCCGGGGCCTCAACGCCATCGTCACGCAGATAGACCGCGTGAGCCGCATCATCCGCCAGCTGCTGGACCTCTCACGCCTCCAGCCCGCGCGGGCCGGCGTCGTCCCCCTGGCGCCTCTCGTGCGGGGCCTCCAGGAGCTGCTCGACGTGGAGGCCGAGCGCCGGCACGTCCACTTCGAGCTGGACGTGCCCGAGCGGCTGCCCAGCCTCGCGGCGGACGCGGATCAGCTCCAGCAGGTGCTGCTCAACCTCACCCTCAACGCCTGTGACGCGTGCAGCGCCGGAGGCCACGTGCGGCTGAGCGCCACGGCGTGCATGGCGGGAGACGCCCAGGCGGTGGAGATCCGCGTCCAGGACGATGGGCGGGGCATCGCGCCGGAGCACCTGCACCAGGTGTTCGACCCCTTCTTCACCACCAAGAAGCGGGGCCAGGGCACGGGCCTGGGGCTGAGCGTGGTGGCACAGATTGTCCGCAACCACGGTGGCCAGGTGGGGGTCGAAAGCGAGCCCGGCCGCGGCACCGTCGTCACGTTGCGGTGGCCGGTGGCCGCCGCTTCCGGCTGGGAGGAACGGCATGCCGTCTAGCGCGCGCATCCTCGTGGTGGATGACCACGAGGAGATGGGACAGATGTTGAAGGAGCCCCTCACGGACGCGGGCTACCGCGTGGACCTGTCCACGGGCGGCGCGGACGCCATCGCGCAGCTGCGGGCCCGCGTCTACGACGTCGTCCTGTGCGACCTGCGCATGGAGGAGGTGGACGGGCTGGACGTGCTCGCGGCGGCGCGCAGGCACGACCCGGAGCTCCCGGTGCTCCTGATGACCGCCTTCGGCGCGGTGGAGAGCGCCGTGGAGGCGATGAGGCGGGGCGCCTACCACTACCTCACCAAGCCCTTCCGCCTGGACGAGGTGCTGCTCCACGTCGGGCGCGCGCTGGAGTCCCGGCGCCTGCGGACCGAGCACCGCGACCTCAAGCGCCAGGTGGCCCAGCGTGGCGGCCTGGGCGCGCTCCTGGGCCACAGCGCGCCCATGCGGACGCTCTATGAGCTCATCGACCGCGTGGCGGCCTCGGAGGCGCCGGTGCTCATCCGGGGCGAGAGCGGCAGCGGCAAGGAGCTGGTCGCCAGGGCGCTCCACTCCGAGGGGCCCCGGAGCCAGGCGCCCTTCGTGGCGGTCAACTGCACCGCCCTGCCCCACGCCCTGCTGGAGAGCGAGCTGTTCGGCCACCTCAAGGGCGCCTTCAGCGGCGCCACCACCACGCGCCGGGGCCTCTTCGTGGAGGCGGACGGAGGCACGCTCTTCCTCGACGAAATCGGGGACATGCCCCCGGAGCTCCAGGCGAAGCTGCTGCGCGTCCTCCAGGACGGCGAGGTGCGCGCCGTGGGCGCGGATGGCTCGCGCCGCGTGGACGTGCGCATCCTGGCCGCCACGCATCAGGACCTGGACGCGCGGGTGAAGGAAGGCCGCTTCCGGGCGGACCTCTTCTACCGGCTCAACGTCGTCTCGCTCCGGGTGCCGCCGCTGCGCGAGCGCACGGAGGACATCCCCAAGCTCGCGGAGCACTTCGTGGCGCAGGCCCGCGCCCGCAATCCACGCTCCGCCGTCACCGCCCTGTCCCCGGAGGTGGTGGCCACGCTCACGCGCATGCCCTGGCCCGGCAACGTGCGCGAGTTGGAGAACCTGGTGGAGCGCCTGGTCGTCCTGGGCGCGCAGCCCACCGTGGACCTGGCCCAGCTGCGCCTGCACACCGCGGACGCCGCGCCGGAGGTCCACCCGCTGGCCGCGGCCCACGGGCAGGTGGTGCCGCTGAGACAGCTGGAGGGTGAATACATCGCGTGGGTGGTCGCCCGCTGTGGAGGCAACAAGACGCGCGCGGCGGAGCTGCTGGGGATTGATGTCTCCACCATCCACCGCCGGGAGAAGACGGACAGCGGCGTTTCGCAACGCTAGGACGACGCGCTTTGCCAGTCATCGCGCCACCCCGCGCGAGACACCCGACGGAGGGACCGCGGCACAGCCCTTGCTCATGTATCAGGGCATGAACCGAACCCACCTGTTCCTCCTGATGTCAGTCATTGGCCTCTCTGGTTGCGCCAGGCGCGCGGCCAACACCAGCACCACCGACGCGGCGACCCACGCGCCGGCCCCCACCGCCAGCGACCGTGGCAACGCGGCGCGGCCCACGCCGGATGACACGGAGCAGGCGCTCGCGGCGCTCAACGCCGCGCCCATCTACTTCCCGCTCGACTCCTCCCTGCTCCCGCCGGAGGCCACCGACGAGCTGTCGCGCATCGCCCAGGCCCTGCGGCAGCGCGGCCTCGCGAAGGTCACGGTGGCGGGCCACACCTGCGAGCTGGGCACGACGGAATACAACATCGCGCTGGGCCAGCGCCGCGCCGCCAGCGTGCGCGCCTACCTGGTGAACCTGGGCGTCGAGCCAGGCCGCATCTCCGTCATCTCCTACGGCGAGGAGCGCCCCGCGGACGCGAACACGCCTGAGAAGAACCGCCGCGCGGAGTTCTCCTTCCGCCTGGCCGAGCAGGCCCACGCAGGCGAGCTGTAGACCCTTTCTCAATCCCCCACCGAGTCCCCACGCACATGAGCCCCAGCGAAAACGCCCCCCTTCCGCCGTCTCCCGTCCGTTCCCTGCGCTGGCCCCTGGGCATCGCCGCCGCCGTGGCGCTCCTGGGCGGTTCAAGCTACTTCCTCCTGCGCGCGTCGGAGCCGCCTGCCGCCCCCACGCCGGCCATCGCGGAGCCCACGCCTCCGGCGCCGCCCGCGCTCCCGGCGGTGCAGCTCTCCGGCACCGACGCCCGCGTGAGGGAGCAGTTGAAGGGACTCTCCAGCGACGCGGACTTCGCGCGCTGGCTGTCCAGCGAGGACCTGGCCCGCCGCTTCGCCGCGTCCGTGAACCTGATCGCCGAAGGCCAGAGTCCGCGCATGCCCCTGTCCTTCATGGCGCCCGCCGGGACCTTCCGCGTGACAAAGCGTCGCGGCCACACGGTGACGGCGCCGGAGAGCCATACCCGTTACGACGGAGTGGCCCGCGTCATCACCTCCCTGGACGCGAAGAAGGCGGGGCAGGTGTATCAGGAGCTCAAGCCGCTGCTGGACACCGCCCACGCGGAGCTGGCCCCGCCGGGCCGGAGCCTGGACGCAACGCTGTCGCAAGCCATTGGACGTCTCACCCGGGTCTCCGTCCCCAAGACGCCTCCGGAGCTCACGACGAAGGGCGCGCTCTACGTCTACGCGGATCCGAACCTGGAGGCGCTGGGCGCGGCGGAGAAGCACCTGCTGCGCATGGGCCCTGACAACATGCGCAAGGTGCAGGCGAAGCTCACCGAACTGGCGGCCGCCCTGGGCCTGCCGTCGCAGGAGCAGGCCCGCAGGCCGTAGCGCGCTGCTTCTCCCACCCACGGGGGCGTGCAAGGCTGTCCGGACCGCATGCTCTACACGCCCCGAAGCTTCCAGGAGTCGGACCTCTCCACGCTGCAAGCGTTCATGAAGCAGCACGCCTTCGGCACGGTCATCTCGCACGGCTCGGGGATCCACGTCTCGCACCTGCCGCTCATGCTGGTGCCGGACCGGGGCGACAAGGGCACGCTGCTGGGGCACCTGGCGCGCGCCAACCCACACTGGAAGGACTTCGACGGCGAGCGACCGGCCCTCTGCGTCTTCCATGGGCCCCACGCGTACATCTCACCCACCTGGTACAAGGTGCAGCCCTCCGCGCCGACGTGGAACTACGCGGTGGTGCACGCGCTCGGCCGTCCGCGAATCATCGACACGCAGGCGGAGCTGTCGAAGCTGATCGACGTGATGCTGGCGGAGTACGAGCCCGCGAGTGGAGCCCCCGGCCACGCGGCCCACCTGCCGGAGGAGGTCCGCGCGCAGATGCTGGAGCACATCATCGGCTTCGAGCTGCCCATCGAGGAATTGCAGGGCAAGTTCAAGCTGGGCCAGAACCGCTCCGCGGAAGACCAGGCGGGAATGATGGAAGCGCTCGCGGGCCAGGGCGGCGATGCGCTGGCCCTGCTCGAATTGATGCGCCAGCGCGGCAGGTGACCTGCCTTTGACAGCCTGGTTGCTTCGCCGACTGGCGGGAGCCCCCCCCACGGCACAGCTTTGGGAGGACCATGGACGTCCCCGCCTCGCTGCTCGACTTCTCGCTGGTCCAGGAAACCTCGCTCGACCGGCGGCACCGCTTCGCCCGTCTTGACCGGGTCTCGCTGCCCGTGCGCATCGTCGTCCTGATGCTGGTGAGCTGGCTGCCGCTCCTCGCCCTGTCGCTCCTGGAGGGCGGGCCGGTGGCACACGCCTTCCTGCGCAACGTGGCGACCCATGTCGAGTTCCTGGTGTCCCTACCGCTGCTCGTCGCGGCCGATGGATACATCGACATGCGCCTCGCGGCGGCCGTGCGCCACTTCGTCATCTCGGAGTTGGTTGATGCGCAGCACCTGCCCCGCTACGAGGCCATTGCTCGCGACGCGATGCGGGGGCGGCGAAGCGGCGTCATCGAGGCCGGGTTGCTGGTCATCTCCTTCGCCCCGTCCTTCGTGCACCTGCCCTACCTGCCGAACCGTCCGTCCTGGCTCCATGTGGAGCCCGGGGGCCCGCTCACCCTGGCCGGGTGGTGGTACCTCGCGGTGAGCATGCCGATCATCCGGTTCCTGCTCCTGCGTTGGCTGTGGCGGAGCATCCTGTGGGCGACGTTCCTGTTCAAGGTCTCCAGGCTGCCGCTCTCTTTCGTGCCCACCCATCCGGATTCGGCGGGCGGCCTGGGTTTCCTGGGCACAAGCCAGGCCAGCTTCTCGGTCATCGTCCTCGCGTTGTCCTCCACGCTCACCGCGCAGCGTCTGGCGCACGCCTCCAGCGCGGACTTCACCAGCTACGCCCTTCACCTGTTCGCCTTCGCGCTCGTCTGCCTTGTCGTCGTCTTCTCGCCGATGATGTTCTTCTTCCATCAGCTCTTGATGGCGAAGCGAAGGGGGGACCACTCCTACTCGGGTGTGGCGTCCTGGCACTCACGGCGTTTCGAGCAGCGGTGGTTCCACCACGAGCTACCGAAGGGACTGGAGCCGCTGGGCGCGCCCGAGTTCTCCTCGCAAACGGACCTGAATACGTCCTTCAACGTCGCGCGCGGCATGCGCTGGTTCCCGGTGGATCTCCGCGCGGCGCTGGCCGTCGTCGCCGCGGCCATGGCGCCCATGGTGCCCCTGCTCCTCGCCGACCGGCGCTTCATCGAGGTGATGCTGGAGCTCGGCAAGAGCGTGCTCTGAGCTCGCTATCGGGCTGGGCGCGAAGGCATCTCCTCCCGGATGATCAGCAGCCCATCCACGACCGTTGCCCAGGGGGCCTTCATCCACGAGGAATAGGTCAGGAGACGGGCCACCCTGGGCCCGAGCTCACGAAGCTGGCGCCCATCCAGATACCGGGTGTCCGCGCTGTGGTTCGCGAACGCCTGGCCCTCCAGCGAATCAGGCATCGCGGGTGCGAGGGCAAACGTGTGGGCACTGGCGCCGATGGAATGGCTCCCGGAGCTCGCGGAGAACCCCAGCACGAAGGACTGGTCCCCGAACCGCTCACGGACATAGGCGCCGAGCGGAATCCTCTGCCGGTCATCCGCCTCCACGCTCGACATGTCCTTCGCGGCATGAACGGTGGCGGTCCAGACAATGGCTTTCCGGGGCTGGGGGGACTGGGACAGGAGCCATTCCAGGTTCATGAACATGGAGCGATCTCGCGCGATGTCATGACCCCAGTCCCTGGGCCCATCCGGCTGCGCCTGCTTCCGGGCCCGCGCGGCGGCCTCACGGGTGAAGTTCCTCACCAGATTGCGGGCGATCTGCGACTGCGCGGGTGTCGCTGGCGCTTCGGGCCTGGAGAGCGCCGACTCCAGCTCCTTCGCGCAGCCCAGGAGGTCCTTCGCGGTCTCCGCCGTGTACGGGTGGGTTTCGTCATACCGCCAGGCCAGGTGCCGATCGAGCGCCACGCCGCACTCCGCCTGTCGCGGGCCGTTGAACAAGGGGCTGAGCTCACGCGCCATCTCCTTCGTCGCCCAGGTGCCCCGGTTGATCTGATCATCGATCCCACCGACCGCGAGGGTCCCCGCCCGGAGCCGCGCGGACAGGAACGGAATCAGGGGCGCCATCTCCGGACTGGCCCACATCCCGCCAATGGCAGACGCGAGCAGGTCATCGCTGACGGGCTGGCCCGCCTTCAGCAGCGCCTGGATGTGGAGGAAGTCGTAGGTGCCGGTCTCGATGAAGAAGGCGTCGTACTGGCATTCCTCCACCAGCCTGCGGGTCAACTCCACCTTGAAGGCCACGGTCCTGGCGCTGCCGTGGTGGGATTCCTCCCCCAGCAGCGCCATCTGCTTGCCGCAGAGCTCCCGGACGATCCGGTCGGAGTCGGAGACCGGTGGGGCCTCGGTCCTGGGTGACGAGGCACAGCCCGACAGCAAGGGGATCAGGAGCAGCAGGTATCTCATTCGTGGCCCTTCCATGTGCCGGCCATCATGACCCGGATGGCCGGCGGTGGGAGTGGCGCTACAGCAGGCACTTCAGGGTCGAGGGATCGCACTCGTAACCCTGGTTGCAGTACTTCAACTCGCAACACGGCTGCTTCCAGGCACCGCAGCCCGGCTTGTTCTGGGCGGAGACGTCATCCGAGACCGCATCCGTCGTGGGCGCCTGGACGTCGGCAGAGACGCCGTCCATCTGCTCGGCGTCCGCCGTCTCCGTTCCACCGCAGGCCAGCGCCAGGGACAGCCCCATCACGACGAAAGCACTCTTCACGACACGCGTCAGCATCGGGAGTTCCTCTCGGTGAGTACCGCGCCTGTCTGAATATCGAAAACAAGCATGCGCGTGCAATCCAATGCCTTGCACGCGAACCATCCCGTTGCAAAGGGATTGAAGCCCGGCTACGACCCGCTCAAGTAGTCTGCGGGCCGTGGCCGTTCAGCGCTCGGCGAAGGCCTTCTCCGTGACGTAGTGCCCGGCCTCTCCGGGGGTGCCTTCCCGGAAGCCGCGCTCCTCCAGCATGGTCGTGAGGTCGGAGAGCATGCCGGGGCTGCCACAGAGCATCACGCGGTCCACCTCCGGGTTCAGCGGCGGCAGGCCCACGTCCTTGAACAGCTTCTCGCTCTGGATGAGGTCCGTGATGCGGCCCGTGTTGCGGAAGTCCTCGCGCGTGACGCTCGGGTAGTACGTGAGCTTCTGCTTCACCAGCTCCCCGAAGAACTCGTTGTGGGGCAGCTCGTGGAGGAAGAGGTCGTGGTAGGCCAGCTCTTCGGCCCGGCGGCAGGTGTGCGTGAGGATGACGCGGTCGAACTGCTCGTACATCTCCGGGTCCTTCACCAAGCTGAGGAAGGGGGCCAGGCCCGTGCCAGTGCTCAGCATGTAGAGGTTCTTGCCGGGCAGCAGGTGCTTGAGGACGAGCGTGCCGGTCGCCTTCTTGCTGACGAGGATGCTGTCCCCCTCCTTCAGGTGCTGCAGGCGGGAGGTCAGGGGCCCGCCGGGCACCTTGATGCTCAGGAACTCCAGGTGATCGTCGTAGTGGGCGCTCACCATGCTGTAGGCGCGCAGCAGGGGGCGGGCCTCCACTTCGAGGCCGATCATCGTGAACTGGCCGCTGGCGAAGCGGAAACCCGGGTCCCGCGTGGTGACGAAGCTGAAGAGGGTGTCAGTCCAGTGGTGCACGCGCAGCACGGACTCCTTCATGAGACTGCTCACGGTTGTTGCTCCAGAAGAGGGCCGGCGGCGTTCTAGACCACCCGAACGCGCCAGTAACGGGCGACGTTGTGCGACAGATTCCCCCCTCCGTACCAGAGGAAGAAGCCCGGCGGGCAGCCTTGCGCTTATCGGCGGGTTCAGGTCTCCAGGGGGCCGCCGGCCAGTACGAGGCCCCCATGGCCCCTCGCGCAACCCGCGGCGCCTGCCCTCCCCCCTCTACCAGGGCAGGCGCGTAGCCGTCATTGAGCGCCGCTACCGAGCAACCCGAAGCTATGCGATACAGCCACGCCCACCAGCGCATCACGCAGGCTGGCGGCCTCGCCCGTCCAGCTGACGGACGCACCGAGCACCGTGTCCTTGTCCAGGGCAAAGCTGGCTTGGGGGCCGAACTTCACGCTCGAGGGGTTCTCCGCGCAGCCCTGGAGGCATTGGAGCACCTTCGCGCCCGCGGACAGCTCCAGCCGCTGCTTCAGGAATGCGGCTCCGGGCCTCCAGGCCAGGCCCAGGCTGCCTCCCGCCTGCCAGGTTCGCTCCACGCGATTGCCGCCGTCCTCCTGCGGGAGTTCCCGCAGTTGTGACTCCATGTCCGCGTTGATGATGAGCGACGTGCCGCCCCAAAGCCCCTGATCGTAGGCCACGTTCGCGGCCAGACGCTCCAGCCGTTGGGTCCGGACGCCATAGCCCACGCTGGCCCCCAGGCTCAGGCCGGGGCGCATATAGGCAATCTCCGAGTCCTCGGCGGCGGTGCGTTTCTCCAGGCACGACGCCAGCCCCTTCTCACTCTTGTCCTGCACCTCGGCCTCACAATCCTCGTAGGCCTTCAGGGAAGCATCCTCGACCCGCTGCACGTCCGCAGCGGAGAAGGTGCGGACGTCCCGGAAGGGCGCGGCCCACTTGAGGGAGAAGGATCCGATGCGGTCAGCGATGCTGTAGGCGCCCGCCAACTGCAGGTTCGTCAGCGCCGGCGTGCCCGAAGTCAACAGCGCGCCGGGAGAGAAGCCGACCGAAAGCACGGTCCCCACGCTGCCGGCTTCACTGGAGAACTTGAACGCCTCACCCACCGTCGGCCGGCCGAAGAGGGCCGTCGAGGAAGAGGCCATCCACGGGTCCACCGTGGGCTGACTGTCGCGCTTGGCCGCGGAGTCCGTGGCCTCGACCGGGTCGATCTTGGGGCGACGGTCCTCCGCGCTGGCGCTCGCGGCCATCAGTCCCGCGAGCACGATGGTCCCACGGGTGAATCCCAAGGAGCGGATGCGCATGCTCATGACTGCTTCCCTCCGAAGTGCACGGTGCGGATGAAGCTGTCGTCGCTCGGATTGCTGGGGTCCTTGTCGTGGCCCTGGTCCAGCATTTCGCGCCGACCGCCCACGTCCACCCAGAGCTGGTACTTCCACCCTCCGCTGAGGAAGCGCATGACCGCCACCAGCTCGTTCGCCGTCCCGGCGGGCTTCAGCATCGATGCAGGGAGGGAGACGAAGAGCCGCCCGCCGGTGAAGATGCCCTTCGCGCCGGGAACAGGCACATCATTGCAATACAGGTAGAGGCTCAGCGGGGCATTCTCCGGGTACCACGCGAAGGCCACTTCAACATGTGGCGCCGTCGCCGCCACCACGTTCGACGGCACCAGCCCCGCCAATGACGCATCCAGCGTCCTCAGGCTGTGCAACAGCTCTCCGGCGGGCGCGTCCACGACAACCGCGTGCTGGAGCTGACCGCGCAATGACTCGTACTGAGGCAGCAGCGAATAACTCTTCGAAGGCATGTTTCCCCCTGGGCGGAGTTGGCGACGCCGGGACTGGCGCTCCGTCCGTCATCCAGAAGACAGCAACCGTCGTGCCGCTCTCTTCACGCGCCGCCCCCAGAGGAGGAACAGGGTGACAGATACCTTCCACCCCGTGCCCCCTGGTCGGCATCAGCCAAGGCCCTGGCCGGAAAGGACCAGCGGAAGCGATGAACAGCAACTCCGCTCACGCGGCCTGCTGCTGAATCTCGGGCTTCCCCTCTGCCCCCACCGGGGACGCGCCACGCTCCTTCCTGTCCGGCCTGTTCGCCGAGCGGACCATGCTCAGGCGGTTGAGCAGGTCGAACCAGAACGGCGCGCCGAGTGACACCGCCAGCGCGGTCACCATCAGCCCCAGCAGCTTCAGCACCCACGCCCCCACCCACCCCGGCAGGGCAGCCCGCGCCGGCAGGGACAGGAGCTGTGGAGATGACAGCCCCGTGACCTCCGGCCCGGGTCCCCAGCCGAACGGCAATCCCAGCTCCGCGGTCTTCTGGAGCGCATCCCGCAGAGCGGGAGCATTTCCTGGCCCCTGACTGCCCACGGACGCCTTCACATGCTCCTCCGCGATGGACACCACTGACGCGCGCCACGCCCCATCCCGCGCAAGCAGGTTGGCCAGGCGCAAGGTGTCCGCGTTGAACCCGGCGGCGAGCACGAAGCCGAGACCGAAGACGATCCATTGGGTCCGGCGCTTGTACCAGCCAGACACCCGCTCCATGGAAGCATCGAACCAGTCTTCGATGTACTGCTTGAATCGCGCGGGCTCGCCCCCGGCGGCCTTCAGGAGCGGACGCAGGGCCTTCTGCAAGGTGCCTTCGACCTTGTCGAGCCCCTTCGGGTCCAACGCGGCCGCCGTGGACATGCCCAGCACATCGACCAGCACGAGCGCGAAGGTATGGGCTGGGATGTAGGAGGGCTTTGACTCGTCGTCACGCATCAATGCCTGGATGAGGGGATGCGCATACACGCGGTTCAGGGTCGCCTTGTCCCCTACGAGGCGAAGGATGCCCGCCTCCAGGTGAGTCGCGCGTTTTCGCAGCACGGACTCCAGCAGCTCGGTCGCGGCCGAGCAGACGATGCTCAGCTCCAGGTAGATGAAGGCGAGACCGATCGTCACATCAATGATTGTCGAATGAAGCATCAGGCACCTCCGGGGCCAGACACCCCTTCAGCAACCCGGATGCCGTCCAGTGCACACGAGGCCGTGCGTGGCTGGAGCTGGCCGGTGGACACCCGCGACCAGGAGGCAAGGACACGATGGACGAAAGCGTCCGAGGCGCGGGCTATTCCGCCTCGGGCGGCTCGTCCTTGCGCTCCAACCGGCGCTCCACCGCCTTGCGGCCGATGCCGAGCAGCCGCGCCGCGCCGCTCTTGTTGCCCCCCACGAGCGCCATCGCCTCATTGAGCAGGGTGGACTCGATGGCCTCCAGCTTGTTCGCCACGGGCAGTTGGAGGATGGAACGCGCCATGGCCTTCAGGCCTTCCTCGGCGGGAGCCGGATCCTGCGAGGGCTCCAGGTAGGCAGCCACGGTCTCCGCTCCGATGGGGTCCTCGTCACAGAAGACGGCGAGCCGGTCGATGAAGTTGCGAAGCTGCCGGATGTTGCCGGGCCAGGAGCGCCGGGACAGGGCCTCCAGTGCCTCCTGGGAAAAGCGCAACGGACGCGGCTGCTGTCGGCAGAAGTGGGCCACCAGCGCGGGGATGTCCTGGGTCCGCTCGTCCAGCGATGGCACCCGCACGTTGAGGACGTTGAGCCGGTGGAAGAGGTCCTCGCGGAAGCGCCCCTGGCGCACGCGCTCCTCCAGCTTCGCGTGCGTGGCGGCCACGACCCGTCCCTGGAACTGCTCCTCGGTGGTCGAGCCCACCCGGCGGAAGCGCCCCGTCTCCAGCACGCGCAGCAGCTTCGCCTGGAGGGACAGCGGCAGTTCGGCCAGCTCGTCCAGGAAGAGCGTGCCCCGGCGCACCGCGGTGAGATAGCCGTCCTGTCTCCGGTCCGCGCCCGTGAATGCGCCCCGCTCGTGGCCAAAGAGCTGGGACTCCATCAGCAGCTCTGGGATGGCACCACAGTTGAGGTCCAGGAGCGGATCCGCGGCGTTGGGACCGAGCGCGTGGATGGCGCGCACCACCACCTCCTTGCCCGCCCCCGTGGGCCCGGTGACGAGCACCGGCCGATCCGAGAGGACGACGCGCTGGATGGTCGTACGCAGCCGGCCGATGACCTCGGAGGTGCCCACCAGCCCCTGGATGCCCGTCTCCGGGGTGAGGCGCGCACGGAGCCGCAGCACCTCGTGCTCCAACCGGCGCCGGCTGCCCAGCCCTTGGATGATGGGAAGGACCAACTCCTCGCACAGCTCGTCCTTGAGGATGTAGTCGTACGCCCCCGCACGCATGGCCGCGCGAATCTCCTCCATTTCGCTGGAGGCCGTGACGACGACGGGAAGAGCGGTGGACTTCTCGCGGATCTCCGCCACCAGCACCAGCCCGTCACGATTGCGTGCGTCCGAGTCCAGCCGCACGTCGATGAGCCCGATGTCGATGGCGATGGTCGCCAGCACCCTGCGCGCTTCTTCGAGCGAGGACGCCTCGTGCAACACCAATCCCTCCTGCGTGGACAGGATGCTCGCGAGGATGCGACGCGCACTGCGCTGGTCATCAACGATGAGGATGTTCATGGGCCGGTCGGGTTCGTACTCCTGGGGTCCAAGACACCGCAAGCCATGTGCCACCGCTGCGGCAAATCCTCGCACGCGGCCACGGTTTCCTCCCCCCGGAGCGGTGGACGGAAACGACCACCCGGCGCGTGACGCTGGTCGGAAACGGACAGCCTCACGACGCCCTTCGGTGATGGCTCGCGCGTGACGCGGTGGGCCGGCCCCTCTCACTTCTCTAAAAAGGCCCCCATGCCCCCGTGGGACAGGGCGTTGGTTCAATCCTTGCCATGGCAAGTCCCTGAGCACTGCCAAGGGAGGGGACTCGCCATGACGGATGAGACGGATGGACTGAAAGACTCCAAGAAGACGCGGAAGGGGTCGCCGCAATGGCTCGCGGCGCACGAGGCTGCGAGGAACCTGCTCGCTCCCCAGACGCCCGACGACTGGGCGTCCAAAGCGAGGACCAGGATCCTGGATGCCGTGCAGAAGCGCGCGCTCGAAGCGCCGCCCCCCACGCCGAGCAACGACCTTTCGGAGGATCAGGACCGCCGCGACACCGTGCGCCGGGTGCTGAAGGCGATCTTCTCGGACACGAACCCGAACAACGCGGTGCGCTTGCGGCGTGCCATGGAAACCTCCCGTGATGAGGCCGTGGCCGTCCTCACCTCGTTCAATGTCGAGAATGGCCAGAGCCTCGGAGACCCCGCGTTCAACCCGGACCAGTTCCTGGGGCTGCGTGAAATCCTGTTCATCGAGCAGTTCGCGCCTGTCGCCCCCCTCGAGGAGGATGGCGTCACCCTCAAGCGGCAGGTCCTCCATTTCTGGACGGAGCTGCTGTCAAAGCAGACTGCTCAGGTGGAGGACCTGCACCTGCGCGTGAGTGACTACGCCGTGGACCGGAACGACACCGGCAAGTGCGAGCGCGTCCTGGAGACCCTGCGACAGTACGCGCCCGAGGGCACCTGGACCCGGGAGCATGTGGACGCGCTCGCGGAGATCAACACGGAGAGCATCCAGTTCAAGAGCCTCGCCTGGCTGCACTTCCCCGGCGTCATCTGGTGAATCGATCATGAACGCCCAGGGAATGGATGCCACCTACCACCGCCTCACCCAACACCTGCCGGCGCCCCTCCGCCAGTACGGCGGAACCCTGCCCCATCGGCTCGGACTCACGAGATGGAAGGACGGCTGCTGGGAGGACTTCTGGGTGCTCGACATCAACCGGGATCTGCCTGGCTACGTGGCGGAGGATCCGGACCGGCCGGGCCACCTGCTCGTTCCAAGGGAGGCGCTCGCGCACTACCGCGCGGCGCACCACTGCGCCGCGATCCATGGCCTCATCGCAGACCGTCTGGTGGACCGGCAGGTCGCACCGGACGTGGGCATGTTGGTGTACCGCGGCGTCTTCCTGCGCTCGTGGGAGCACGAGCTCGCGGCGGCACTCGACAACCGGCGGCTCGCGCGTCAGGCGCTGGCGCAGGCCCTGGTCTCGCTGCGCAGGGGCACCGCGCTGGAGTTGAAGACGATGGCGCTGCGGCGGATGGACGTGGCCACCTACGCCGTGCAGACGCGCGAGAAGTTGCGGTGGGGCGGCACCGGGGCGGTATGCCTTCTGAGGCACGCAGGGCAGCCCGAGCGCGCCGCCCTGCTCGAGCGCAGCTACGACCGGTTCTGCTTCGCGCTGCAGTGCCTGGACGATGCCCTGGACTGCGAGGAGGACGAGCGCACGCGGGGCACCAGCATCCCGGCGGTGCTGGGGTTGCCGGAGGGGGCGCTGGTCCGAGCGCTGCCCTTCCTCATGGAGTCAGCGATCGCCCTGGCGGAGCAGGCCCGCCTGGTACGGCTGTCCACCTGGATGCGGGGGTTCGCCCGGCTGGTGGGGGGAATCCAGCCGGACGGCGTCCCCGCCCACAACGAGGAAGCGGGCCGTCGGCTCGCCTCCACCGCGGAGGAGGTCCTATGACGGCCCGACACATCGGCTACGCGCGCAAGCTCGTGATGGATGAGATGCGCATCCCGCCGGGAATCCTGAAGATGTATGGGAGCAAGGTCCTGGTCGTCTGGCGTGGGCCCCCGCTCGAAGGCAAGGAGCCGGCGGCCACGCTGGGTTCGCTGACGCTCTACGTCCTGGAGCCCGAGGAGGTGCCGGATGCCGGCAATGCCTCCCTGGTGTCCGCAGAACCAGTGCTGTGCGCCCGGCGCGGCCGGCAGTCGCAACTCCTGGCCCGCGCTGGAATCGACGTGCGCGTCGGCATCGACGACGAGGTCTGCACGCCCGACTTCCTTGGACAGCGACAAGACGCGCTGAAGGCGATGAACGCCCCCCGGGAGCTCCTCCTGGAAGAGACGGGGGTGCCCCCCAAGACGCCCCCGGCGGTCCTGCAGCACGAACCGGAGCTGTTCGTCTCGGCATTGGATCTCATCGGGCTGTCCCGGGTGCGTGCGCTCCAGAAGGGCATGCCCGCCAAGGTGCGCGTCGCCATCCTCGATGAATCCTTCGCGGGCCTCCCGCCCAACCAGGGCTACCCTGCGCCTGTCTTCCGCGGACTGCGGCGTCCGCGGCCCGCACTGACCACTTTCGCCCCCACCATGGAACACCACGGGACGCGGATGGCGGTGGCCCTCCAGGAGGCCCTGGGCGAAGGCGTGGAGCTGGGCCTGTACCGCATGGTGCCGCACGAGGCGGACGTCCACAGCTCGTGGATCGCCCCCGCGGACGTGGCGCTCACGCTGGCCCATGCCATCCAGGATTGGAAGGCGGACGTCGTGCTCATCCCCATGGGGGATGGGCTCTGGGGCACGCCGCGCTACCTCCAGGCGGTGCTTCGCGAGGCCCGGCGCGTCGGCCGCGACGGCAAGGGCGTCCCCATCGTCTGCGCCACGGGGGACACCACCTGGAACCACGACCAAGGGAGTGCCATGTCCTATGCCATGGGCGCGGACGAGCTGCATGCGCAGCCCTGGGTGATGGCTGTCACCGCCACGGATACCGCGGGACGGTGGTACCGGCGCTTCGACCGAACGCGAACCGGTCCCATCGGCAGGTTCGGGCCCTCGGTGACGCTCAGCGCCCCGGGAGAGCTGTACCGGCTGGGCATGCTGCAGGAGCGGCTGGCGGACGACACGAGCATCGCCTCCGCGCTCGTCGCGGGGGTGGCGGCGGCGGTGCTGCGCCAGGCGCCCGGGCTCGACGCGGACGAGGTGCGCGCACTTCTCCAGTGGACGGCGGACCTCCCACCTGTCGTGGACGGAGGGCCGGGCCCCGCGTCCGAGTCCTTCAACGAGTGGGATCGGCTGGGCCACAACCTGAAGCTGGGCGCCGGGCGCGTCAACGCGCTGGCCGCCGCGCTGGCCGCCACGGACCCGGTCTGCGCCGCCGTGCTGCTCACACGCCCCCGCCCCGGCCCCATTCCAACCCGCGGCGTAGCCGAGTCCGATCCCGCGATGCTGCGCGCACTCGCGTGGCTCGGATGGACTCGGAAGGCGCACGCCGACTTCCCCACCCCCTGGCGGGTGTTGCTGGACGCCTACCTCCAGGTGCGCGGCGCTCTCGCCCGGCTGGTGCTCCACTCCTGGCGGTGGCGGGAGGCCCTCATGTGGCTGGCCCGGCACCTGATGGCCTTGTGGGCGACGGATGGAGAGCTGCTGGATCCCGAAGGCGAGCGAGACCATGGAGCCCTCCTGCGGCGCACGCACTACATGCTGGACGCGCTGCACGCTGAACTGGAATCTCCGGCCTTCCAGCGGGAAGCCGAGGCGCTTCTCCCGTGGGTGACCCTGATGGAGACGGCCCTGCGCGAGGTATCCGGTAGCCAGCTTCAGCGGTTCCTGTTCGCCTTCAACAAGGGGCCGTTCGAGTCTCGGTGGATTCCCGCCTTTCCCCGAGGCAACGACCTGGTGGCGCCGCAGACCCACGACGCCCCCAAAGAGAGGCTGGAGTAGCCTGAAGCAATGCCCTCCTCCGGCAACGTCCCCTGGCGACAATCCAGGCCCGTGACGTGGCTCGCCGTGACCGCGGTGGCCCTGCTGCTGGCAGTGGCCGCCGCGGCCGCGGTGAACGCCTGGCGCAGCTTCGCAGAGCCCTTCCCCGGGCTCTTCGTGGATCCGTACGCGGACTTCTCCAACGTCTCCATGCCGGCCTGGGCGCAGGAGGGGCTGCCGCTCAAGTATCCCGACCGGCTCGTCGCCATCGAAGGCCAGGCATTGCCGCGCGACCGCGCCTTTCCCTCGCAGGCCGCCGCCGCGCGCATCGCCGCGCTCGCGCGGGATGGGGCCACGGAAGCACGGCTCACCTTCTCCACGTCCGAAGGCCCGCGCGAGGTGCGGCGCCCCCTGCTGGAGCTGGGCACCAACGAGGTGGGCTTCTTCTTCGGCTTCTACGCCGTGGTGGCGCTCTTCCTTCTCTGGACGGGAGGCGTGGTGCTGGTGATGGCGGGACACCGCCCGGGCGCACGCGCCTACGCCGCGTGGACGGTGGGCGCGTACCTGCTCTTCCTGACGTTTTACGACTACCACACGACAGCGGGGCTCCCGGCGGCCTTCTCCCTGGGCGGCGTGGGCTTCGACCTGGGCTTCCTGTGGCTGGCCTATGCCTTCCCCGAGCCCCCGAAGCGCGGGCGCGCGGTGCTGCGCACGGTGCTGCTGGCGGTGACGGCCTGGGGCGTGGGCGCCGCGGTGTGGATGGTGGTCGCGCCATGGCTGGGGCATGACGCGTCCACCACGCGCCAGGTCGTGGGCCAGGGCGTCCCGGCCAGCATGGCCGTGCTGCTGCTCTCCATCGTGCTGCGCCTGGGCCGGGGCAGCGGGCGGGAACGCGCCGAGCTGCTGTCCGCCGCCTGGGGACTGGCCGCCGCGCCCGCGACGCTGGCCGTGGGCTTCTTCGTGGCGCTCGCGTCCGGCAGCGGCGTGGTGCACCTGTTCGTTCCCTTCGTCATCCCGCTGCTGCCGCTGTCCATCGGCTTCGCGCTGGTGCGCCACAACATCCTGGAGACGGACGTGGTGCTGTCGCGGCGACTGCTCGCGGGGCCCATCGTCCTGGCTTCGCTGGGCGGCGCGCTCCTGACCTGGCTCGCCCTGCGGCTGCTGGTGCGCGAGGGCGTGGAGACATGGCTCCCCACCCTCCTCTCCGTCCCCGTGCTGGTGGGCGGGTTCATGGCCTGCAACCGCCTGACGCTGTGGCTGTTCTTCCCAGCCGCGTCGCAATTCCGCCCCAGCATCGAACAGCTCAGCGACCAGCTCTCCAGTCTCCACGAACTGCCCGCCATCCGTCAGGCCGTGGAGGCGGTCGTGTCCCGCTGGCTGCCCACCAGCGGCCCCGTGCGCGTGCTGGAGGCGCGAGAGCTGCCGTCGGTCCCCAACCTCCCCGAGGACGCGCTGGAGCGGCTCAACACGGGCCAGCACGTGTGGACGTTGGAGACGCCGTGGCAGCGCCTGCTCGTGGTGCCCATGCGTTCCCTGGGACGGCTGCGCGGCGTGCTGCTGCTGCCCCCCAAGCACCAGGCCGCCCTCTACACCAGCGAGGACCTCACGCTGCTGGCCACCATCGCGAGCCTGGGCGCGGTGTCGCTGCACCACGCCGAGGCGCTGAAGGAACTGGAGGCCCTGCGTCGCAGCGACGTGGAGGCCACGCGCGACGAGAAGCGGTTCACACTCGGCCTGCTGGGCGCCGAGCTGTCGCACGAAATCGCCTACCCGCTGAACTTCTTCCGCTACCTGCTCAAGCGCAGCGGCAAGGGCCACACGTTGGAGCCCCAGGACGTGGAGATTGGCAGCGAGGAGGTGGCGCGGCTGGAGCGGATGCTCGCCACGCTGCGCAAGCTGAAGTCTCCCGCGCCACAGCTCGCGCCGGTGCCGCTGGTGGGTCCGCTCAAGCGCGCGCTGGAGCTCATCCGCGAGCCCGTGGAGGAGAAGCGGCTCTCCGTGTCCGTGGAGGTGCCGGAGGACCTAGTGGTGCTGGCGGATCCGGACATGGTGCTCCAGGTGTTCGCCAACCTGCTGCGCAACGGGGCACAGGCAGTGGAGCCCGGGGGATGTCTCGGCGTGAGCGCCTCGCTGGAGGAAGGGGCCGTCCAGTTGAAGTGCTGGGACTCAGGGCCCGGAGTGCCCGAGGCGCTGCGCGACAGCATCTGGAATCCGTGGGTGACGACCAAGGAGGGCGGCTCCGGGCTGGGGCTGGCCATCACCCAGCGGCTGGTGAGCAGCCTGGGGTGGCGCATCAGCCTGGAGCGGAAGGAGGAGCGCACGTGCTTCTGCGTTCACGTGCCGGAGCGTGCGCGCCTGACTCCTCCCGCGGAGCAGAACTCCGCCGCTTCGAGCGCCTGACCGCTCGGAGCCGGTTTCACCGCCCCTGAAACGGTCCAACTTCCGGAGCGCGAAAACGAAAAAGGCCGGCTGCCACAGGGGCAACCGGCCTTTCTCTTCTTGGAGCCGACATCCGGATTTGAACCGGAGACCTACTGATTACGAATCAGTTGCTCTACCAACTGAGCTATGTCGGCGCACCGAAAGTGGCGCGTAAGTACCATCCGCATCCGGACCCGGCAAGGAGTTTTTCCGCGCCTTTTCAAGCGCCCTCCTCCACGCCCGCTTCTATCCCCCAGAAGCCCTGACATCCATGACACGGTGCATCTGTTGGGGTGACACACCGCGTCGGCTAAGCCCGCGACTTTTCTCCCTAATTTGGAGAAATGGCCTTCCGCCAGACTGGTTGAATCCCCGTGGCGGCTGTGCTCATAAGGGCGCCGCTTTCCCCAGTGGCCCCCATCCGGGTGGGCCCTCAAGGAGCACGTTCCATCATGGCCAGCGAAGAGACTTTCATGCGCGCCCCGGCCCCTACGCCCAAGCGCACCATCTACACGGAGGCGATGGAGATCTTCAATTACGCGGCGGATCTCATCGGCCTGGACAAGCGGGTGCGTCTGGAGCTCGAAGAGCCCGACTACGAGCACATCTTCTACGTCACCGCGAAGCTCAAGGACCGGCTCGTGCCGCTGTCCCAGGACGCGGCGAAGTCCTTCGCCGACCTGTCCGTCACCCAGGTGCGCAACCCCGAAGGCCTGGAGCGCCTGGCCAACGGCAACATCATCCTGAACGGCCGCGCCCTGCTGGGCTCCGACGTGGCCATCCGCCACGGCCACCTGCGCCTGCCGGACGGGCTGGTGTACCAGCTGGTCCCCGGTGAGTCGCAGCGCTTCAAGGCCTACCGCGTCCAGCACAACCAGGCCCGTGGCCCCTACAAGGGCGGCCTGCGCTACCACCGCGAGGTGTCGCTGGACCTCTTCAAGGCGCTCGCCGCGGAGATGACCTGGAAGACGGCCATCGCGGAGGTGCCCTTCGGCGGCGGCAAGGGCGGCATCCAGCTGGATCCGCGCGAGTACGGCCGCGAGGAGATCGAGGCCATCACCCTGCGCTTCATGTACCGGCTCAAGAGCCTCATCGGGCCGAACATCGACATCCCGGCGCCGGACGTGGGCACCAACCCGGAGATCATGGCGCTCTTGTACCGCCAGTTCTCCGACGGTGAGCGCGAGCGCCACAACCTGCGCGGCATCGTCACCGGCAAGGACGTGCGCATCGGCGGTTCGGAAGGCCGCGGCAAGGCCACCGGCCAGGGCGTCGCGTTCTGCATCGAGGACTACTACGCCGACCGCGGCGAGAGCGTGAAGGGCAAGACCTTCGTCATCCAGGGCTTCGGCAACGTGGGCAGCCACGCCGCCATCATCCTGGGGAACATGGGCGCGCGCCTGCTCGCGGTGAACGACGCCGACGGCTCCATCTTCAACGGCGACGGCATCGACGTGAACGCGCTGGCCGCCTACGTGGCGGACCCCAAGAACCTCAAGCGCTCCGTCGTGGGCTTCCCCGGCGCCCAGCGCATCGAGAAGAAGGACCTGTGGGACGTGCAGGCGGACATCCTCGTCCCCGCGGCCCTCGGTGGCGAGATCACCGCGGACGTCGCGGAGCGCCTCAAGGTCAAGCTCATCGCGGAAGGCGCCAACGGCCCCACCACTCCGGAGGCCGACCGCGTCCTGCAGAAGCGCGGCATCGAGCTCATCCCGGACATCATCGCCAACGCCGGCGGCGTGACGGTGTCCTACTACGAGTGGATCCAGAACAAGCGCATGGAGCGCTGGAGCGAGGCGGAAGTCGATCAGCGCCTCGAGCGCGCCATGAAGCGCAACTACCGCATCATCCGGGACATCTCGCGCAACCAGCCGCGCAAGACGGAGATGCACGACAGCCGCCCGTACTGCATCGGGAAGCCGGTGGACAGCCGCTGCGCCGCGATGATCCTCGCGCTCAAGCGCATCGAAGCCCACTACCTGCTGGAAGGCTTCTCGCAGTAACCGGCCTCACCGATTCCCGCGTCGCCCCCCGGGGCACGGTGTCTTCCCGCTTCAATGGGGGAAGGGCCGTGCCCCGCGGTGTTTCAGTGCATCACCCGCTCGCGGTCCACCAGGAGCAGCGGCGCGTCGTCCAGGGTCTCGTAGGCCACGATGCGCAGGCCCACCCCGCGGCTGTTGCCGGGCCGCCCGTCCTTGCGGCCGAAGGCCAGCGCCACCTGGTAGCGGACCTCGCACAGGCACGTCATCTCCGTGCCGTCCTCGCCCGCGAACGTCACCTTCAGCTTCTCGCCCAACCCCAGCGAGTCGCGCACCTCGATGAACATGCCCCGCGCGCTGATGTTGCGGCCGATGCCCCGCATCATCCCGTCCTGCGTGGACAGGTACACGGTAAAAATCTTATCAAAGCGCAGGTTGGAGCGGCGTTCCTGGGGCTGCGTGTTCATGCGGGGAGGGCTCCGAAACAGGTGGGGACAGGGGCAAACTACACGGTAGCCAGATGTAGGCAAATAATCACCTACATCCACCCTGACGCACCATGACGCACCATGTCCCGTTTCACGGGAAAGCGCTGCCCCCCGCGCGGCCGGGATGGCACCATCCCCGGGCTGTCCCTCCCCCTTTTTCCGGAGTTTCCCGCCGTGAATCGCATCCTGGCCGCCGCCTTCGCCCTCCTTGTGCCCACGCTCGCCCTGGCCGACGTCGACTCGCGCTTCGCGAAGCTGCGTGACGAGTCCGAGCCCCTGGGCGGACTGGGGGCCTTCCTGGAGAAGTACGTGGGCGAGTGTGACGGGGCGCTCGTGGATCCGCGGTGCAAGCAGCAGGCGGAGGCCTTCCGCAAGAAGTACACGGGCAAGCGCCTGTACATGATCGTCACCGAGGACGACGCGGGCATGCTGTCCCCGGGCGACTTCAACCCCGGCACCAACGAGTTCACCATCAACATCACGCCCTTCTTCTCGGGCGGGAAGTACGGGCTCTGCCACGGGGCGCCGAAGAAGACGGACGCGCAGGGCAACCCGGTGATGAACTACCTCACGGTGAGCGGCACGGCGCCGGACATGTGGAACGGCGGCACGTTCAACCGCATGTTCATGGCTCGGGGCGTGCGCGCGCAGGTCGTCTTCACGCCGCAGTCGGTGTGGTCGCTGCCCAAGAAGGGCGGCGGGAAGCACTACGGCGTCAACGCCCGCATCGAGGCCGTCCTCGTCACCGAGGGCCGCACCGGCAACCAGCTGGGGCTGTGGCTCAACGGCAAGGACGCGGGCGGCAGGTAGCGCGCCCGACTTCGGGGGCCGGTTCAGCGGGCGATGGCGATGTACTGGAGCGCGTCGCCCCGCTGGACGCGCAGGAGGATGCTGGCCCCGGCGCTGCCCCGCTCCAGGGCGGCCTTCACCGCTGCGGCATCCTTCACGCGGCGGCGGTTCACCTCCATGACGACGTCGCCCGCGCGCAGGCCGGCCTGCTCCGCCAGGCTGCGCGGCACCACGCCGGACACGAGCGCGCCCAGGAAGGCCTCGTAGCCCAGGGGCGCGGCCACCTCCGGCGTCAAATCCCGCAGCACCAGCCCCAGATCATTCGCGCTGCTGCCGCCCCGCTGGGAGAGCCCCTCCGTGGCCTCCTGCGCGGGCCGGGCGACGAGCCGCACCGCCACCTCCTGGGTGCCGCCGTCGCGCAGCAGCGTCAGCTTCGCCTCCGTGCCCGGGGCCAGCAGCGCCACCTTGCGCAAGAGCTGGAGGTAGCTGCCAATGGGCCGGCCGTTCACCGCCACCAGCCGGTCCCCGGGGCGGATGTGCGCCTGGGCGGCGGGGCTGCCGCGGTAGACGTCCTTCACCACCGGCGCCGTGGCGGTGGCGTCCGCGCCGTCCTCGTTGATGACGACGCCCAGCCAGCCGCGCTCCAGCTTCCCGTTCTCCCGCAGGTTGGGCAGCAGGTCCTTCACCAGGTTGATGGGCACCGCGAAGCCAATGCCCTGCCCTTCGCTGATGATGGCGGTGTTCACGCCAATCACCTCGCCCTTCATGTTGAAGAGCGGGCCGCCGGAGTTGCCGGGGTTGATGAGCGCGTCCGTCTGGATGAAGTCGTCGAACTGGCCCACGCCCAGCACGCGCTCCTTCGCCGAAATCATGCCGTGCGCCACCGAGTGGTCCAGGCCGAAGGGGTTGCCGATGGCCACCACCCAGTCCCCCACCTCCAGCGCGTCGGAGTCGCCCAGGAACACCGCGGGCAGCGTCCCCAGCCCGGCGCCGTTCAGCTTGAGGAGCGCCACGTCCGTGGACGCGTCGCGGCCCACCACCTCCGCGGGGAACTCGCGGCCGTCCGCCAGCCGCACGGACACCTGCTGCACCGGCACCTCGCGGGGGCCGTCCCTGCCCGGCGTGACGCCGGAGCCGGTGGGGTTCACCGCCGGGCCCTGCGCGTTGGCCACCACGTGGTTGTTGGTGACGACGAGCCCGTCGGGCGTCAGCACGAAGCCAGAGCCGGTGGAGCGCTTCACCGCGCCCGCCACCGCGCCGGGCCCCACCGTGGTGATGTTCACCACGCCCGCCTCCACCGCGCGGATCAGCGGCGCCAGCGACGTGGGCGGCGTGAAGTGGGGCAGGCCCGCGTAGCCCGCGGGGCGCTCGCGCCACAGCGAGGACACGCCCGCGGTCACCGGGGCGTCCCCCGCCGCGGGCGTCGGGGAGGCAAACCAGGCCAGGTGCTCGCGCACCCGGGCCTGGAGCCAGGGCTTGAGCGGATCCTCGGCGGCTCCCGCCACCGGGGCGAGCGCCACCACGCAAAGGACGCTGAACAGTCGGACGGACACGGGGCGGCAGCTTACACGGCGGGCCATGGCGTCAGGGCCCAACAGACCGGTGGCCTCCACCCTTCCCGGCCCGCGACTCCCGTGGGTCGCGGGCCCGGAGGGACGTCAGGCGTGGCCTCTCAAGCCTGGGCCGGGGCCACGTACCGGGCCACCTTCACCCGGGCGGGGCGGATGATGCGGTCCTTCAGGCGGTAGCCCGCGCGGAACTCGGCGACCACCTTCTGGTCGTCCGCCGGGACGGGCGTCACCTCCATGTCCGCCGCCTCGGCCAGGTTCGGATCAAAGGGGCGCCCCACCACCTGGAGGCGCTCGATGCCGGTGGCCTGGGCCTTGGACAGCAGGCTGTCGCGGATCATCCGCACGCCCTGCACCACGGGGGACGTGTCCTGCTGGCTGGCGTTGAGCACCAGGTCCAGCTCGTCAATGGCCTCCAGCAGCGTGCGGGCCACGTTGCCGCGCTCCACGTCGAGCATGCGCTCGCGCTCGCGGGTGATGCGCTGCTTGAACTCCTCGCGGTCCTTGGTGAGGTCCTGGAGCCCCCGGGCCAGCTCGTTCACCCGGCGGCGCGCCGACTCCAGCTCCGCCTGGAGCCGCGCCACCTCGCCATCCTGGGCGGCCTCGGCCTGCGTGTCGGAGCCGGCCGCCTCCACCTGGGTGTCGGAGGGGGCCTGCGTCTCCGGGGTCTCGTCGCTGCGGGGATTGCCGTCCATTGTCGAACCTGCGCCAGGGGTTGGAAGAAGCGAACCTCGATGAGCGGCGCGAACGTAACCGCGAGGACGGTCCTGTCAACGCGCCTAGTGGTTGGACGGGGCCTGGGGCGGCGCTTCCGCCATGAAGCCGTGATCCACCTGCCCGGTCACCTCGTCGATGATCTCCACCTGCGCGGCTCGAAGGGAGTAGTAGAGGAGCCACCGCTCGGCGGCCGTCAGCGTCCCCGCGGGCAGCGCCTCCTCGATCTCCTGCACCGTGAGCCGGCCGTCCTTCAGGCCCTTGGCGAACAACGCTTTCCGCGCGACGTAGCTCTTTCCAATGCGGTTCTCCACGGCGACGCCTCCTTGTCGTTGGAAAGTAATTTCGCCCACCGGTCACCGCAGGCTGGCGGTGGATCCGGTGGGCGAAGGGCTGCCCGGAGGGCAGGCAGGCTGGCTCTATGAGTCGAGCTTGCCTTCGGCGTGCTGCGTGGGCGGCACCACCGGCTCGGACTCCGTGCCCCCCACGGGGTGCGCGGAGATGACCGTGCGCGCCTCCGGGTGGAGCAGGCCGCGCTGCGCCTGCACCTTGGGCCCCAGGATGGTGATCATCGCCTCCTCCTCGATGACCTCCGTCGCCAGGAGCCGCGCCGCCAGGGCCTCCACCTTCTCGCGGTTCGTGTGGAGGACCTCCCGGGCGCGATCCAGCGCCTCGGAGACCATCTTGCGGACCTCGTCGTCGATCATCCGCGCCGTCTGCTCGGAGTAGCTGCGCGACTCCGGCAGGCCCGCGGACCGCAAGAACCCCGGCCCCTGCTCACCGCTCAGCGCCACCGGACCCAGCGTGCTCATGCCGTAGTCGCGGACCATCATCTTGGCGATCTCCGTCGCCTGCTTGATGTCGTTGGACGCGCCGGTGGACACCTCGCCGATGAAGATTTCTTCCGCCGCGCGGCCGCCCATCATGCCGGCCATCTTGTCGCGCAGCTCGTCGAAGGACATGAGGTAGCGGTCCTCCAGCGGCAGCGACATGGTGTAGCCCAGCGCCGCCAGGCCTCGCGGGATGATGGACACCTTGGTCACCCGCTCGGCGTAGGGCAGCATCCAGCCCACCACCGCGTGGCCCGCCTCGTGGTGCGCGACGATCTCCTTCTCGCGCTCGTTCATGCGGCGGTTCTTCTTCTCCAGGCCCGCCACCACGCGCTCGATGGCCTCCTCGAAGTCCGCCCGCATCACCGCGTCGCGGTTCTTGCGCGCGGCGAGCAGCGCCGCCTCGTTCACCACGTTGGCCAGGTCCGCGCCGGCGAAGCCCGGCGTGCGCGAGGCAATCACCTTGAGGTCCACGTCCTGGCCCAGCTTCACGCCCTTGGCGTGGATCTCCAGCACCCGCTCGCGGCCGCGCTTGTCCGGGCGGTCCACCAGCACCTGCCGGTCGAACCGGCCCGGGCGCATCAGCGCGCTGTCCAGGATCTCCGGGCGGTTCGTCGCCGCCAGGATGATGAGGCCCGCGCGGCTGTCGAAGCCGTCCATCTCCGCGAGCAGCTGGTTGAGCGTCTGCTCACGCTCGTCATGGCCGCCGGCCACGCCCGAGTTGCGGCTCTTGCCGATGGCGTCCAGCTCGTCGATGAAGATGATGCACGGCGCCTTCGCGGTGGCCTGGGCGAAGAGGTCGCGGACGCGGGCCGCGCCCACGCCGACGAACATCTCCACGAACTCCGAACCGGAGAGGTTGAAGAAGGGCACGCCCGCTTCACCCGCCACGGCCCGCGCGAGCAGCGTCTTGCCCGTGCCCGGAGGGCCCACGAGCAGCACGCCCTTGGGGATGCGGCCGCCCAGGCGGCGGAACTTCTCCGGCGTCTTGAGGAACTCGACGATTTCGCGGAGCTCGTCCACGGCCTCGTCCACGCCGGCCACGTCCTTGAAGCCCACGCCGGTGTCGGCCTCCGCCTGCACCTTCGCGCGCGTCTTGCCAAAGGACATGACGCTCTGCGGGCCCTGGCCCATGCCGCCGGACATCCGGCGCATCATGAAGCTCCAGAAGAGGATGAGCAGGCCCATGGGAATGAGCCAGATCCACAGCACCTCACTGAAGCTGGACTGCGGCACGGCCTCGAACTGGATGCCCTTCTGCTCCAGCAGGGGCACCAGGCCCTCGTCACCCGGGACGCGGTAGGCCATCCACGGCAGGGCGCTGGGCTCGCTGCGCAGCGTGCCGCGCTCGCCCGGAGGAGGCTGGGCGTTCTCCTTGAGGAAGCCCTTCACCCACTCGTTTGAAATCTGCACGCGACTGAACTGATTGTTCTCCACCGCGTCGCGCAGTTGGCTGTACGACACCCGGCGCACGCCCGCGTCCTGAAACACGTTCCGGAACAGCAGGAACCCCAGGACGAGCAGGAGGATGTAGCCCAGTGGTGAGCCGAACTTGAACCCACCTTTCGTGGGTGTTGGCTTGTCGCTCTTCTTTCCGCGCGGGCCCATCCCCGGCGGCAGGTCCTGTGGCTTCATCGTCGGCACGCTCGCCCTCCCCCTCCCCCGTACACACCGACACCATGTCGTGTGACGGTTCCCTCAGCCGGCCAAAGATGGTCACCCCCGCCAAGCCGTCAACCGCCGGGCGTGATCGGATGACGACGAACGGGGTCGGGACTGTCCGATCAGCGGCAGTCGACGCGGACCAGGGGCTCGCCCGCGAACTCACTGCCCAACAGGTAGCCGCGGCCGTCCTGGAGGAACGTCACGGCCTCCGACTGGGCCTGGCTGGCGCCGGGCACCTCCACCACCTGCGCCTGGACGAAGTCCGCCAGCCGCTTCGCGTCCGGGCGGCGCAGCTCCCACACGCGGGTGTACGTGCGCACCAGCAGGCGCTCGCCGGAGGGGTGCAGGGCGGCGGCGGTGGACAGGCGGTCCACGTCATCCGGCACGCGCAGGGTGCCCAGCTTGCGAGCCTTGCCCGTGGCGCCGGGCTTCAGGCCCTCCACCGCGTACAGGTCGCCCAGGGACGCGCGCGTCTTGGTGAGGATGCCCACCTGCCCGGAGCGGCTGTCGACGATGAGCGACTCGGCGTCATGGGCGCCGTCCTCGTAGGTGAAGGGCAGCGCCTCCACCGGGAGCGAGGCGTTGGTGACGGACGCGGGCTCCGGCAGCCGGAACAGGCGCACCTCCTTGCGCCGCTCGAAGTTGTCGCCGGTGTCCGCCAGGAAGATGCAGGACTCGTTGCCGCCAGGGGCGCACGGGCCCACGGCGATGTCCTCGATGTCGCGGGGGTCCGCGCCGGTGAGGCTCAGCGTGGCCTTCACCGCGCCCGTCTCGTCCAGGGCGAACAGCTCGAAGGCGTTGTTGGAGTCGTTGTGTCCCCAGAAGATGCCCGGGTGGCGCTGGCTGGCGGCCAGGCCGGACAGCTCCGGGACCTGGCGGGGCACGGCGCCCGTCTGGCGGCCGTCCGAGTAGAGCAGGCAGCCCTCGAGCCCCGTGGCGGGCACCTGGTTCATGCCGGCGTCCGGGGCGCTGGAGCCCGTGGGCGTGGGACGGGAGCTGGAGCAGGCGGCGGACAGCAGGAGGCCCGCGGCGGCGACGAGACGCGTGGCGGGGCGCACGGTCAGTGGTCCAGGTCCAGCAGCCGGGCCAGGGTCTTCGCGTCCGCGTCCGGGAAGCGGTACTGGCCCATCTCCTCCAGCGCCACCCAGCGGTGGTCATGCACGCGCAGGTGGTGGATCTCCGCGTCCGGGTGGCTCAGGCGGCAGCGGAACACCCGGAAGTCGATGTCGTAGGTCGGGTACTCGTGGTGGGTGTGCATGACCTGCTCGAGCACCTGGATCTGGACCCCCATCTCCTCCAGCAGCTCGCGGGCGAGCGCCACCGTGTCCTGCTCCCCCTCCTCCACCCGGCCGCCCGGGAACTCCCATAGGAGGGGCAGCGACGCGGTGGGCGGACGCTGGGTGATGAGGTAGCGACCCATCTCGTTCTGGAGCATCGCGCCGACGACGCGCACGTGACGACGGGTCATTTACTTCTCCTCGATTGGAGTCCCAAAGATGGCAGACAGGGTGCGGCGGCGTAACACAGCCCCTGTCCGGCGCCAATGCGCAAGGCCCCTCCTGGGCAGCAGCGTGCGCACGGCCGGGACGCGGGGCCACCCCACCCGGCCCCGTCGTCCAGGGGCGGGGGCCAGGGCCGCGAAAGCGGGGCTCCGGAAGGCCCGGAGGGGCCTGGACCCTCCTGGCTCCTGGGGGAAGCGGGCTGTTGGGGACTTCACGTCCCGGGGAGGCGCTCCCCGGCCGGGCCGCCGTCCGCGAGGGGTGCGTGTGGGATTCAAGTGACGTGCGGGCCGGATGGCGCCATGCTCGGGGGATGACACAGAGTCGGAGAGAGCGGGCCGAAGCGCTTGGCGCCGCGCTGAAGGCAGCGCGGCAGCAGGCGGGGCTCTCCATGGAGGAAGTCGCGGAGCATCTGGAACTGGGCGTGGAAGTCCTGGCCCGCGTCGAGCGAGGGGTGATGGTCCCCACCATCCCCACGCTGAGCCGGCTGTGCGCCCTGATGAAGCTGGACCCGGACAGTCTGCCGGACCTCCCGGAGCTGAGTGATTGACGCGTCTGGCGGGCCCCTCCCCGGCCCGCCGGCGCGTCGCCCGTCTCTTCAGCCCAGCCGCCCCACGAGGTGCGGCTTCCCCTCCTCCGACAGCACCCGGAACGCCACGCCCGCGGACTCGCGAGCCGTCTGGAACGTCACCCGGGACGGAAGGAGGAGGGGCTTCTTGAAGTCGCAATCCAGCTGGAGCGCGTCCGCGTGGGCCGCCTCGCCCAGCTCCGCCACGCAGCGCGCGAGCGTCCACATGCCGTGCGCGATGGCGCGAGGGAAGCCGAAGGGCTTCGCGGTGAGGGCGGTGAGGTGGATGGGGTTGAAGTCACCGGAGGCCCGCGCGTAGCGGCGCCCGGTGTCCGCGGGGATGTTCCAGGCCGCGGGGCGGCTGGACGCGAAGCGCGTGTCGTCCGGCGGCGGGGCCTTGCGCGCGCCGTCCTTGTCCTTCCGCTCGGCGTGGCGGCGCAGCAGGGTGCTGACGGCCTGCCACAAGAGCTCGCCGGACTCCTGGGCTTCGACGCGCGTCTCGATGTCGAACTCGTGGCCGGCGGGCACTTCGCGCTGGCCGTCGAAGCGGCAGGCCACGGTGAGCGCGGCGGTGTCCGGCAGGCGGCGGTGCTGCTGGATGTGGTTGCGCACGTGCACGATGCCCATCGCGGAGTGCGGGAAGTCCGGCAGGCTCAGCAGCTGGAGGTGCAGCGGCGTGGCCATGACCTGCGGGTATGTGAGCGGCAGGAGGCCGTCGGCGTCGAAGCCGCACGCGGTCCGGTAGCGCTCCAGCAGCACGGGCGACGCGCGGCAGCCATGCGCCCGCAGCGTCAGGGCCGGCAGCGAGGTGCGGCCCCGGGACTTCCCGAAGGGATTCGCCGCGCGCAGCAGCGTGGCGGGCATCGCCGGGAGCGAGTGCAGGTCGAGGATGGGAGCGGACATGCGGCGGATTCTCCGACACCCGCTCCCGCCGCGCGCGGGATTTGTGAACCCCGCTCGCGTCAGCTCTTGAGCCCGTGCCGGCGCAGGAGCCGGTACAGGTAGACGCGGTCCATGTCCGCGGCGGCGGCGGCCTGGGACACCTTGCCTCCGTGCAGCTCGAGGAGCGCTTCGATGTAGTCGTGCTCGAAGGTCTCCAGCGCCCGGCGCCGCGACTCCGCGTACGTCAACGAGGCGTCCACCCTGCGAGGCACGGCGGGGGCCAGGGCGTTCACGGCATCCGTCGCCGTGGGGGGCAGCGCGCTCTGGAAGACGAGGCAGCGCTCCAGGTGGTTGCGCAGCTCGCGCACGTTGCCCGGCCAGGCGGCGCGCTGGAGCCGCGTGAGGAAGTCCGGCGTGGTGAGCTTCGCCAGCTGTTCGGGCGTGGCGCCCAGCCCCGCGAGGATGCGCTCGACGATGAGCGGGATGTCCTCCGTGCGCTCGCGCAGCGACGGGAGCGGGATGCCCACCACCGCGAGGCGGAAGAAGAGGTCCGCGCGGAAGCGGCCCTCCTGGACCTCCGCGCGCAGGTCGCGGTGCGTGGCCGCGATGACGCGCACGTTGACCGCCTGGTACGTGTTGGAGCCCAGGCGGCGGATCTCCCGGTTCTCCAGCACGCGCAAGAGCTTGGGCTGGAGCTCGGCGGGGAGCTCGCCGATCTCGTCCAGGAAGATGGTGCCTCCGTCGGCCTCCTCGAAGGCGCCCACGCGGCGCTGGATGGCGCCGGTGAAGGCCCCCTTCTCGTGACCGAACAGCTCGCTCTCCAGGAGGTTGGCCGGGAGCGCGCCGCAGTCCACGACGAGGAACGGCGCGTTCGCGCGAGCCCCTGCGCGGTGGATGGCGAGCGCCGCGCGGCTCTTGCCTGTGCCCGTCTCCCCTTCCAGCAGCACCGTGGCGTTGCACGCCGCCGCGCACGCCATGCGCTCGAAGCTGGCCCGCGCAGCGGCGGACGTGGCCACCAGCTCTCCGAAGGTCGCCTGCGCCGCGGCGGGCTCCTGCGTCACCGAGGGGAGCGCCTCCTCGGGCGCCGGAGCCACCTGCATCCCGTGTCGCGCGGACGAATGGCCCCCCGTGGATCCGCTCCGGCCCCGGGCTCGCGACTGACGCCACCGGACCCCGTCCACGTAGGTCCCTGGACGCTCATCCTGGGCCCGCGCGCGCGCGCCCTTCTGCTCCGACTTCATCTCGCAGTGGAAACGCGGCACGGCGGACTCCTCGCTCGGCAGGTTCATTGAGGAAACGGTTCCCCCCGGGACCGGTGACGGATGGTGGACCGCGCTCAGTAGGCGCGGAGGATCTTCAGGCGCCAGCCCTGCGGCCACAGGTCGTCGTAGGAGCCCCGGTAGCCGCTGTAGTCGGAGCCATACAGCTGGAGCTCGCCCGCGGTGCCAGGCCGCCACACCGCCGTGTAGAGCGTCTGCCCGTTCACCACGTACGGCTCCAGCAGCTTCAGGCGCCAGCCCTGCGGCCACAGCGAGTCATACGTCGCGCGGTACGACGCGTACGTGACGCCGTACACCTGCACCTCGCCCTCGGTGCTGGGGCGCCACACGGCCGTGTAGTACGTCTGCCCGTTCACCACGTAGGGCTGCAGCAGCTTCAGACGCCAGCCCTGCGGCCACAGCGAGTCGTACGTCGCGCGGTACGACGCATAGCTCGCGCCGTAGATTTGAATCTCCCCTTCCGTGCTCGGGCGCCAGACGGCCGTGTAATACGTCTGCCCGTTCACCACGTACGGCTGGAGGATCTTCAGGCGCCACCCCTGCGGCCACAGCTCGTCGTACTTCGCGCGGAAGGCGGTGTACGTGGCGCCGTAGAGCTGGATCTCCCCTTCCGTACTGGGGCGCCAGACGGCGTTGTAGAGCACCTGCGTGCCCACCACGTACGGCTGCAGCGTGTGCAGCCGCCAGCCCTGCGACCAGAGCTGATCATACTTCTCGCGGTAGTCCGCGTAGGTGCGGGCGTAGGCCTGGACCTCCGACTGCGTGCTCGGCTCCCACACCGCCGTGAAGGTGCCCGGGAGGTTGGGGACGCCCACGTCCGTGTACTGGGTGATGCGGCACGCGGCCGTGTTGGGCAGCGGCACCTCGTTGCGGCGCAGCGCGCAGGCACGCAAGGCGGCCGCGGCCGCGGCGTTGTCCGGGCTGTAGTAGGTGGACCCCGGCGTCATCCAGATGGGCGACGCGGGCGAGTGCGGGTTCTTCGCCACCTCCGACGTCGCGGTGGCGCGGATGCCCAGGTCCAGCGCCACGCCGTCGTCGTAGCCCAGCTGGTTGTTCGTGCCCATGCGGTGGCAGCCCAGGCACACGTTGCCGGCGACCTCCACCTTGTAGGCCTTCCACGTCGCGAAGTCCGCGCCGATGAAGCGGTAGGGCTGGTCGCGGTTGAAGCCGTAGTCGCCCGCGCCCGGCAGCTTGTTCACGCCCGTCAGCTGCGTCAGGTACGGCGAGCGGATGAGCGCCCCGTTGTCATGGCAGCGCACGCAGCGGATGGACGCCGTGTCCGCGGGCGTCTTCCAGCTCCACGCGCCCGTGCCCTTGGAGGGCGCCTTCACGTCCGCGCCGTAGAGCGTGCCCAGCGCCTGGTAGAAGCAGGTGGCGCCGTTCTTCTTGTTCGTCTGGATGACGGCGATGTCGCCGTAGTAGTTCGCCGCGTTCCCCTGCTTGCGGCAGTGCGCGACGATGGACACGTCCGCCGTGTCCTTCAGCACCTGGAAGCGGCTGCCGGGATCGCACTGCTCGTTGAGCCGGTTGGGCCGGTCACACTTGCCGTTGACGTGGTTCGTCGTGGGCACGAGCGTGCCCAGCTCGCAGTTGAAGTCCGGCACCGTGGCGCCAATGGCCGCGTCGCACTTGGCCGCGTACTGCTCCAGCGTGTCCGACAGCGCGGACGTCTGCTGGGCCAGCACGGGCTCGCCGGAGGACGACACGAGCCGGTGCTCGGCGTTCACTCCGGTGCCTTCACCACACGCACCCAGTCCGACCGTGACGGCCAGACCCAGCAGGGCCCACGCCGCGCGCAACGAAGTCTTCATGATGAATGCCTCTCGCTTCCCTGGAGACACGGCGACGACGCGCGCGTGGAGGCATGCCATCCCGTCAGCCGACGGACGGACCTATGACCCGGGACCCCTCCCAGGCGTGTTCCAGCAGCACCCCTCGTGAGCCATTACGCCGGGGCTTCTGGATATTCCCGGACAATTCCCGGGGGCTTTTCCGGAGCGGTCAGCGCACGGTGAGGTCAACCACGAAGCCGGCGGCGGCGTCTCCCTCGCGGGAGGCGTCGATGACGTCGGGGCGCTCGTCGCCCACCCACAGGCCCAGCACGTCGTAGACGAGCCACTGCGCCAGGGACCGGGAGGCCCCCTGCGCGGCCTCGCGCGGCACGCCGGACAGGGCGCCCTGCGCCTCCATCGAGGCGCGGGCCAGCCGGGCCGGCATCACCCACAGCTCCGGGCGCACGAAGGCGGGCACCAGGAAGAGGCAGAAGGCGGCCTCCGTGCGCGCGAGCAGCGCGTCCAGGCGCTCGCGGCCCAGGCGGAACGTGGGCAGCCACTGCCCCTCTCCGCGCTGCTCCAGCTTCGCCACCGGCACGCGGACGACCCGGCGCGTGCGCACGAAGCCCTCGCGCTCCACCGACACGACGAAGGCGATCTCCGACGCGGCCTCCGGCGGAGGCTCCGGGTGGCGGTGCACCGTCATGGACAGCGACAGCGGCGACGCCACCAGCGAACCCAGCGCCGCTTGCACATGCGCCAGCTCCGAGCGCAGCCCTTCGAGCAGGCCCGCGACCAGCTCCGGCGTCTCCTCGCGGAAGCGCTGGAGATGGCGCTGGGCGGCTTCCGCCTCCACGCGTCCCACCGCGCCCACGAGCAGGTCCTCCAGGTCGCGGTCGCGCAGCCAGGTGCGTCCGCCCACGGGCACCGCGCGCGTCACGTGCAGGTGGCGCAGGGAGGCCGTCAGCGTCGCGGGCTCGGAGGGTTCGGAGGGAGGTGCGTGCTTGTCCTGCCCTGCTCCGGCCTGGAGGTAGGACTGGAGCGAGCGGGCGCGGAAGCGGGCCCGGGGAGACGGATGCTCCAACATCTTGCGCACCAGCCGCCGATCCGTGGCGTTGCGGACGAGCGACAGCGTGGCCAGCTCCGCCTCCGACGAGGCTTCATCGGGGGCGCACCACAGGAGGAACTCGATGGCCGCCTTGCGCAGCACGGGCTTCCGGCCCATGCGCCAGGTCACCTCCTTGCGCCAGGCGACCAACCCATCCAGACCGGGCCGCGCGGGCGTGCGGAAGCGCGGCCACATCTCCGCGCACTCCTCCGCCAGCCACACCAGGTGCGTGAAGCCGGGCAGCGACTCCAGCTTCGCGCGGGCGCGGGTGCGCCGCTCGAACGCCTCCGGCACGCCACGCCGCACGGAGGCGCGGAACAGGCGCTCCTCCAGCCACAGGAGCGTGAGCGCCAGCGCGGGCTCGGCCTTGCGCATCGTGCCCTGGCAGTGGTCGAGCACGAAGCGCGCGTGGCCCAGGTCGGCGGCGGTCTCGAAGTCGCTCTGCACGAGCGCGCCCAATGCGCCGCGCAGCCCGTCCACCGGAGGCGCGTCGAAGAGCGTGAGCAGGTCGCAGAGGTTCTCCACCACCGCGGGCGGTCCGCCCACCTCCACGGTGCGCGCCAGCAGGAGCCCCGCGCGCGAGCACCAGTCCGGCTCCTTGCGCCCGTTGGGGTAGCACGCGAGGAAGCCGCGCATGCCGCTGCGGCCGTCCTGCGACGTGGCCAGCGCGAAGAGGCGCTCGCCCAGCACCTCACTCGCCTCACGCCACGGCATGCGCGCGGCGCGCGTGCGGATGAAGTCGGTGAGCTTGTCGCGGCCACCGTCGCGGGTGTCGGGGAGCAGCGAGCGCAGCTGCTCCAGCAGATCCACGGACTTCGCGCCCGTGCCCATGACGTACTTGAGGTCCACCTCCACCGCGTCCTGGAAGCGCAGCGCGCGGCCGTCGTAGGTGCAGGGCACGTCACGCACCAGCGTCGACAGCGTCTCCGGGCGGCGCTTGAGGTAGCGCGTGAGCACCGTGGAGATCGTGACGGTGCTCTCCTTCTGGATTCGCTCGGCGCTCTCCGTGTCGCCCGCCTCGCGGAGCGCCGTCACCGCTGCGTCCCGCCTCGCGAGCAGCTGCTTCAAGAGCCCCGGACGCGGCTCTTCGTAGGGCCAGAGCAGCTCGCTGAGGGTGGCCAGGAGGAAGAGGAGCTCGGCCGGGGTGCGCTCCCCCGGGGACAGCCGCCCCCACGCGGCGGCCTGGGCGCGCGTGCGCTCCTCCAACGAAGCACCGCGCACCCAGCGGGCGAAGTCCTCGCGCCACTCCGCGCTAGACGCCACGGCCTCTTGCGGCGCCGCCGCGGCGACGCGCGCATGGAGGGCCTGGAGCGGCTCCGGCCAGGAGGAGGCTTCCACCAACGGCATGAGGCTCACCCGGACCTCGGAGTGCTGGCGGGGACCAGGGCCGTGGGCTCGGGACTGGGGGCCACGGTGATGATCACCGACTTGGACGTGGGCGTGCGGCTCTTGTCCGCGAAGCTGCCCACCGGCACCAGCACGTTCGCTTCCGGGAAGTAGGTGGCCGCGCACTGGCGCGGGATGTTGTACGGCACCACCAGGAACTCGCGCGCCACCCGCGTCTCTCCCTGGAAGTGGCTGGTGAGGTCCACCTTCTGCCCCGCCGTCAGCCCGCGCGCCTTCACGTCCTCCGGGTGCAGGAACACCACGCGCCGGCCCTGGTGGATGCCCCGGTAGCGGTCGTCCAGTCCGTACACGGTGGTGTTGTACTGATCATGCGAGCGCAGCGTCATCATCATCAACTGCCCGGACTCCAGCCGGTGGCGAGGCATCTCGTGCACCGTGAAGTGCGCCTTGCCGTCCTTCGTCGTGAAGCGGCCCTCGCGCGGACCGTTGGGCAGCGCGAACCCGCCGGGCTGGTGCACGCGGCGGTTGAAGTCCTCGAAGCCCGGGATGCAGCGTTGGATGAGTTCACGCACCCGGTCGTAGTCCTCCACCAGGGCCATCCACGACACCTTCGAGCGCGTCCCCAGCACCGCTTGCGCCAGCCGGGCCACGATGACGGGCTCGCTGAGCAGGTGCTCGGACGCGGGGGCCACGGCGCCGCGCGACGCGTGCACCATCCCCATCGAGTCCTCCACCGTGACGAACTGCCGCCCTGACGCCTGCACGTCGTGCTCGGTCCGCCCCAGGCACGGGAGGATGAGCGCGCGCTGGCCGTGCACCAGGTGCGCGCGGTTGAGCTTCGTGGACACGTGCACCGTGAGCCGCGCACGCCTCAGCGCCCGCGCGGTGAACTCCGTGTCCGGCGTGGCGGACAGGAAGTTGCCGCCCATGGCGAAGAACACCTTCACGCGCCCGTCGTGCAGCGCCTGGAGCGTCCCCACCGTGTCCAGGCCGGTGTGGCGCGGCGGCGCGAAGCCGAACTCCTTCGACAGCGCGTCCATGAACTCGGGCTTCGCGTGCTCCCAGATGCCCATGGTGCGGTCGCCCTGCACGTTGCTGTGACCGCGCACCGGGCACACGCCCGCGCCCTGCTTGCCGATGCTGCCGCGCAGGAGCGTGAGGTTCACGATCTCCTGCACGTTGCCCACCGCGTTCTTGTGCTGCGTGAGCCCCATGGCCCAGCAGAAGATGGTGCGCTCCGAGCGCGCCAGGATGTCCGCGGCCTCTTCAATCTGCTCGCGCGCCACCCCGCTCTCTTCCACCACGTCGGCCCAAGACACCGTGGCCAGGTGCGCCACGTACGCGTCGAAGCCCGCCGTCTTGCCTTCGACGAAGGCCCGGTCCACCACCGTGCCCGGCGCCTTCGCCTCGCGGTCCAGCAGCGCCTTGCCCAGGCCCTGGAGGAGCGCCACGTCGCCGTTGATGCGCACCTGGAGGAACAGCTTGTTCAGCGCCGTGCCCGGGCCGAACAGGTGCAGCACCTCCTGCGGGTGCTTGAAGCGGTTGAGCCCCGTCTCCGGCAGCGGGTTGACGCTGACGATCTCACAGCCCCGGCGCGCGGCGGCCTGGAGCGCCGTCAGCATGCGCGGGTGGTTGGTGCCCGGGTTCTGCCCGATGACGAAGATGGCCTGCGCGTGGTCGAAGTCCTCCAGCGTCACAGAGCCCTTGCCGATGCCAATCGTCTCCGACAGCCCCGTGCCGCTGGACTCGTGGCACATGTTCGAGCAGTCCGGCAGGTTGTTGGTGCCGAACTGCCGCACGAACAACTGGTAGAGGAACGCGGCCTCGTTGCTCGTGCGGCCGGACGTGTAGAAGGCCGCCTCGTCCGGTGAGCCCAGCGCGTTCAGCTCCTCCGCCACCAACGCGAAGGCGTCCTCCCAGGAGATGGGCTCGTAGTGCGCCGCGCCCTCGCGCAGCACCATGGGGTGCGTGAGCCGGCCCGCCTTGCCCAGCCACAGGTCGGACTGCTCCGCGAGCCGCGCCACGCTCCACTCGCGGAAGAACTCCGGCGTCACGCGCTCGCGTGTGCCCTCCTCCGCCAGCGCCTTCGCGCCGTTCTCGCAGTACTCCTGCACGGACCGGTGGGATGGATCCGGCCACGCGCAGCCCGGACAGTCGAAGCCGTCCTGCTGGTTCACCTTCCAGATGAGCTTGCCGCCGCGCCACGGGCCCGCCTCGCCCAGCACGTGCTTGAACGCGCTCAGCACCGCCGGCACGCCGCCCGCCACCGTCTTCACCGGCCCCACGTCCGGAGCCCGGTTCTCCAACGGAGGCTGGGCCGCCGGCACCACCAGCGCGTTCCCCTCCCCGTCCTGTCCCTGATCCATGTCCCACCTCTGCGCGGCGCGACTCTACCCCGCCCGCGTCCTCCCGACAGGCGGGGGGCCCGGGCCGGCTGTCCCGGCATCGCCGATGTGGACGCGCGCCAGGACTCCTGAGTCCCCGCAACTCCACGGAAAACCACGATTTCAAGCCTCACGGAGCTCATGCAGCATGGGCTTCACGCGGAGTGCTCCCCCGGCGCTCCGCGTCAACCCCCGCAGCAGGAGGCATCCCCCATGAAGGCCTTCCGTTCCACCATCGTCGCCGCGTTGTTCCTGTCCCTCCCCGCCCTGGCCGCGCCGGGGGTCCACAGCATCTGGTCCAGCCGAGGCATCTACGTCGCCGACACCACCGGGCGCTACACGGTGACGAGCTCCAACACGGTCGTCTCCTGGAACCAGTCCACCAACACCGCGTTCGTGAACTTCCACGGGTTCGCGGGCGGCAACGAGTACGACTTCGAGCTGGTGGGCTCGCCCGCCATCGCGACCACCGTGGACGACATCACCGGCATCTGGAACATCCGCCGCAACGGCGCGTTCATCTGCACCGGCTGCTCGGGCACCGCCTACTGGCTGAGCCAGTCCGTGGGCAACTACTTCAAGTTCTACGACTCCACCAACGTGTTCCACTTCAGCGCCTACATCGACGCGCGCAAGGACTACTGACGCACGGCGTCCAGCGTGTCCGGGAGCAACGCTGGCCCTGCACGCAAGCCCCCCGCGGCCCCGGGGGTTCGGTTAGGGTGCGGCGCCCCCTTTCCAGGAGTCTTCCGCATGTCCCGCATCATCCGCGCCTCTCGCGGCACCACCCTCTCCTGCAAGGGCTGGGTGCAGGAGGCCGCGCTCCGGATGCTGATGAACAACCTCGACCCGGAGGTGGCCGAGCAGCCCGGAGACCTGGTCGTCTACGGCGGCACCGGCAAGGCCGCGCGGGACTGGCCCTCGTTCGATCGCATCGTCGCGAGCCTCCAGAGCCTCACCGACGACGAGACGCTGCTCGTGCAGTCCGGCAAGCCCGTGGGCATCCTGCGCACGCACCCGGACGCGCCGCGCGTGCTCATCGCCAACTCCAACCTCGTGGGCCACTGGGCCAACTGGGAGCACTTCCACGAGCTGGAGAAGAAGGGCCTGATGATGTACGGCCAGATGACGGCCGGCTCGTGGATCTACATCGGCACGCAGGGCATCCTGCAGGGCACCTACGAGACCTTCGCCGCCGCGGGCCGCTTCCACTTCGGCAGCGAGGACCTGGCCGGCCGGCTCATCCTCTCCGGTGGCCTTGGCGGCATGGGCGGCGCGCAGCCCCTGGCCGCGACCATGAACAACGCCGTGTTCCTGGGTGTCGAAATCGATCCGCACCGCGCCCAGCGCCGCGTGGAGACGCGCTACCTGGACGTCGTGGCCAAGGACCTGGATGAGGCGCTGGCGCTGGCGAAGGACGCGCAAGCCAAGCGCGTGGGCCGCTCCATCGCCATCATCGGCAACGCGGCGTCGGTGTTCCGGGAGCTGTACAAGCGCGGCATCAAGCCGGACCTCGTCACGGACCAGACGAGCGCGCATGATCCGCTCAACGGCTACATCCCCACGGACCTGTCGCTGGAGGCCGCCGCGGAGCTGCGCAAGCGCGACCCGGAGGGCTACGTGAAGCGCGCCCGCGAGTCGATGATCATGCACGTGCAGGCCATGAACGACTTCCAGGCCGCGGGCAGCCACGTCTTCGACTACGGCAACAACCTGCGCGGCCAGGCGAAGGTGGGCGGCATGCAGAACGCCTTCGAGTTCCCCGGCTTCGTGCCCGCGTACATCCGCCCGCTGTTCTGCGAGGGCCTGGGGCCCTTCCGCTGGGTGGCGCTGTCCGGAGACCCGGAGGACATCCGCCGCACGGACCGCGCGGTGCGCGAGCTGTTCCCGCAGAAGGCGTCGCTCAACCGCTGGCTGGACATGGCCCAGGAGCGCGTGGCGTTCCAGGGCCTGCCCGCGCGCATCTGCTGGCTGGGCTACGGCGAGCGCGCCAAGGCGGGCCTCGCGTTCAACGAGCTGGTCCGCAAGGGCGAGGTGAAGGCGCCCATCGTGATTGGCCGCGACCACCTGGACTGCGGCAGCGTCGCGTCCCCCAACCGTGAGACGGAGGCCATGAAGGACGGCTCGGACGCGGTGGCGGACTGGCCCATCCTGAACGCGCTGGTGAACGCGGTGAACGGCGCCTCGTGGGTGTCGTTCCACCACGGCGGCGGCGTGGGCATGGGCTACTCGCTGCACGCGGGCCAGGTCATCGTCGCGGACGGCACGCCGGAGGCCGCGCGCCGCATCGAGCGCGTCCTCACGTCCGACCCCGGCATGGGCGTGCTGCGCCACGCGGACGCGGGCTACCCGGAGGCCATCGACGTGGCGAAGGAGCGGGGCGTGCGCATCCCCGGCCTCACCGCCTAGAGTGCGGCGGATGCCACGACGCGTCCGAGCCTTCGTGATGACCGCGGTGATGGGTGTGCTCGCGGGCTGCACACCCACCACCGCCGGGCCCATGGTGATGCGCCTGGGCCCGGGCATGCCCAAGGAGAACTTCTTCCAGGTGGGCCTGCGCGCCGGCCCCCGCCTCAACGCTCCGCAGCTGTCGGAGCGCGGGGAGAACGGCACCTTCCAGGGCGACGCGAAGCCCTTCCAGAACGAACAGTGGGGCATCGACCTCGACGGCTCGGTGACGGTGCCCGTGAGCGACCGCCTGTCGTGGCACGTGGGCCTGCAGGGCGAGTTCGTCGGGCTGCCGGTGCCCGCCTACGGCGTGTACTCGGGCATGTCGTATTACATCGGCTCGGAGAAGGTGGGGCTGGCGCCGGCCCTCTCCCTGCGGGGCGCGTCCGACTTCGGGCTGGGTGAGACGGACAGCACCAGCAGCCTGTTCGGCGTGGAGGCCACCTGCGCGTTCACCGTGCAGCCGGAGCCCGGCATGTCGCTGGGTCTGGTGCCGTTCTTCAGCGTGCAGCAGTCGCTGGTGAACCCCGGCTCGCAGGTGACGACGCACTTCTACGGCGCCGTGGTGGCGGCGCAGCTCACGTTCGGCGAGACGCGCACGAAGCTGGAGCTGTCCGGCGGCTTCGGCCGGGCGCACTCGGGTAACACGAGCTGGAACGCGCCTGTCATGGGCGCACGCGGAGGACGCTAAAGAATGGAAGCCCTGGACCTGTGGGTGCGCAACACCTCCGAGGTGCTTACCGTGGAGGGCACCCACCGCGAGCCCGCGGAAGCAGCCCTCACCCCGCACCCGGGAGCGGGCGTTGGCGTGAAGGACGGACGCGTAGCCTACGTGGGCCCGGAGTCCGGCCTGCCGAAGGGCGCACTCACGGACGCGACGGAGATCATCGACGCCGAGGGCGGCTTCGTGGGCCCGGGCTTCGTGGATCCGCACACGCACCTGGTGTTCGCGGGCGAGCGCTCGGCCGAGTTCGACCTGCGCAACCAGGGCGCCACGTACCTCGAAATCGCAAAGGCCGGCGGCGGCATCGCCAACACGGTGAGCGCCACGCGCGCCGCGAGCGAGGAGGAGCTGGCCACGCTCGCCCTGCCCCGCCTGGAGCGGCTGCTCGCGCAGGGCGTGACCACCGCCGAGGTGAAGAGCGGCTACGGCCTGAATCTGGCGGACGAGCTCAAGATGCTGCGCGCGGTGCGCCGGCTGGGCTCGCTGTCTCCGCTGGAACTGGTGCCCACGCTCTTGTGCGCGCACGCGGTGCCCCCGGAGTACAAGGACCGCCGCGCCGGGTACCTGGACCTCTGCATCAACGAGATCCTGCCCGCCGTCGCGCGCGAAGGCCTGGCGCGCTTCTGTGACGTCTTCACCGAGGACAGCGCCTTCACCGTGGAGGAGTCCCGCCGGCTGCTCAACGCGGGCAAGGCGCTGGGCCTCACGCCGCGCCTGCACGCGGATCAGCTCACCGCGTGCGGCGCTTCGGCGCTCGCCGCGGAGGTGGGCGCCGCCAGCGCGGACCACCTGGAGCAGGTGACGGACGAGGGCATCCGCGCGCTCGCCGCCGCGAACGTCACCGCCGTACTCGTGCCTACCTCCACCCTCTTCCTGCGCATGCGCCCCTACGCGCCCGGCCGGAAGCTGCGCGACGCGGGCGTCAACATTGCTTTGGGTTCCAACGTGAATCCCGGCTCCTCCATGACGGAGAACCTGGCGCTGGTGCTGGGGCTCGCCTGCCTGGAGAACGGCCTGTCAGCCGCGGAGGCCTACTGGGCCGCTACCCGAGGGGCCGCGCAATGCTTGGGGTTGCAACGGCAGGGGCGTCTGGCCGTGGGTGATGCGGGCGACCTGGTGGTGTTCGCCTGTCGCAGCTACCGGCATCTGCCTTATCATCTGGGTATCAGTCACGCGCGTGTGGTGGTGAAGGGCGGACGTGTGGTGTTTCACGCGCGTATGAATCACTGCCCCTGAGTGGATGCCGCTGAACACCTGGCATCAGACGAGGGGGCAGGTGGAACTTCCCTCGTGGGCCGGCCGTTGTAGAGATCAGCTGCCACCATGTGCCGATTATTTGGATTCAGGAGTGCTGTTCCCGCCGCTGTCCATACCGCCCTGGTGACGGAGAGGAATTCCCTCCTCATCCAGTCGCGTGAACACAAGGACGGCTGGGGCATCGCCACGTACGGGCCGGAGTCCTCGCCGCTCGTCGCGCATGGCGTGGGCCCCGCGCACTGCGACCCCGACTTCGAGCGCGTGTCGAGCCAGGTCTCCGCGCGCACGGTGGTGGCGCACATCCGGCTGGCGAGCGTGGGCGCGGTGGAGCTGCGCAACTCGCACCCGTTCTATTTCGGCCGCTGGTCCTTCGTGCACAACGGCACGCTGCGCGAGTTCGCGAAACACAAGGCGTCCGTGGAAGCGCTCATCCACCCGGAGCTGCGCGTCAACATCAAGGGCACCACGGACAGCGAGCGCTGCTTCTACCTGTTCCTGTCGCGGCTGTCGGCGCGCGGGCCGCTCGACGGCACGGTGAGCGTGGAGGCGATGGCGCAGGCGCTCGCGGAGACGATGACGCTGGTGTCCACGCTGACGGACGTGCCAGGGAGCCGCGAGCCGAAGGAGCGCTCCGCGATGAACTTCCTCGTCACGGACGGCGAGGCGATGGTGGCCACGCGCCGCAACCGCACCCTCTTCGTCTCCTCCGGCATCGGCGGTTGCCCGGAGGTCCTGCGCGCGCCGAACACGGGCGTGCCGCTGCAACAGTTCCTGGTCGCCAGCGAGTCGCTGTGCGGCGGGCCGCACTGGGTGCCGGTGGATGAAGAGGACGTGGTGGGCGTGGACTCGCGGCTCACGTTCCACCGCTGGAAGGTGCAGACGCTGGCGGACGGGGTGCTGAACCCGCGGCAGAAAGAGCAGCACGCCGCGGTCTGATTCAGCCCAGCCACGCGTCAAGCAACGCGGCAGGACGCGCGCCGAAGGCCTCCACGTCGAGGCTCCGCGCGTCCTCTCCCTCATGGCGGAGCGTGACGCGCAGGAAGTCGCGCGGCGCGGCCTGGGGGATGCGGTCCAACCACTCCACCAGCATCGCGTGGTCGCCGCCCACCAGGTCCAGGAACCCGGTGGCGTACAGCTCGTCGTAGTCCGTCAGGCGGTACAGGTCCGCGTGGTACAGCGGGATGCGGCCCGCGTACGGGTACACGATGGCGAACGTGGGGCTGGCCACCTCCGACTGCGCCACCCCCGCCCCTTCCGCCACGCCGCGCACCAGGTGCGTCTTGCCCGCGCCCAGGTCGCCAATCAGCCCCACGAAATCCCCGGGCTGCAGCAGCTGTCCCAGCTTCACGCCCAGCCGGTGCGTCTCCTCCGGCGACGGAGACACCCGCCGCCGCGAGCGCGTGGGCTGCGCAGCTCCGCTCATCGCTCCCACCGCGTCCAGACGTGGCCCAGGCCCACCAGCAGGTCCGTGGCGATGAGGCCCATCAGCCCGCGCTGCTGGGCCATCAAATCGCCCGCGAGCCCGTGCGCGTACACCGCCGTCCACGCGGCCTTGGGCAGCGGAATCCCCTGCGCGAGCAGCGCGCCGCACACGCCCGACAGCACGTCACCCGTGCCGCCGGTGGCCATGCCCGCGTTACCCGTGGGGTTGATGAACACGCGCCCGCCGGCCTCCGCGATGAGCGTGCGCGAGCCCTTGAGCACCACCGTGCAGTTGAGCGACGTGGCCAGGTTGAGCGCCACGCCCACGCGGTGCGCCTGCACGTCCTTCGTCGTCCGGCCCCACAGCCGCGCCATCTCCCCGGGGTGCGGCGTGAGCACCACGGGCCCCTTCGCCTCCCGCAGCACCTTGAGGTCCTCGGCCACCGCGTTGAGCGCGTCCGCGTCCAGCACCGTGGGCACCTCCACGGACGCCAGCAGGTCGCCAATCAGCGCGCCCGTCTCAGGGCCCCGGGGGATGCCCGGCCCCATCACCAGCGCGTCCTTGCCCTCCAGCGCGGCCTTGAGGGCCTCCAGGTCGCCCTTCCCCAGCGGGCCCTCACCGGGCAGCGGAATGCCCATGATCTCCGGCGAGTGCGCCATCACCCACGGCAGCGCCTCCGGGCGCGTGGCCACCGTGACGAGCCCCGCCCCGCTGCGCAGCGCGGACAGGGCCACCATCGCGGCGGCGCCCGTCTTGCCCGGACTGCCCGCCACCACCAGCACATGGCCGTAGGTGCCCTTGTGCGAATCCGCGCGGCGCCTGGGCAGCGCCTCGCGCGCGTCCTTCTCCTCCACGCGGAACAGCTCCGCCCCGGACACCGCGCGAGTGGACTCACCGCCCAGGCCGATGTCCACGCGCCGCACGTCGCCGCACAGCGACGCGCCGGGCTCCAGCTCATGCGCGGGCTTCACGAAGCCGAAGGCCACCGTGACGTCCGCCTCCACGCACGGCGAGAAGGGCTCCGCCGTGTCGCTCTGCAGGCCGGACGGCACGTCCGCGGCCACCACCTTCGCCCCCGCGCGCCGCCACCGCGCCACGGTGCCGATGGCGTCCGCGAAGACGCCCTCCGGCGCGCGCTTGAGCCCCGTGCCGAAGAGGGCGTCCACCACCACGTCACCCGGGCCCGCCTCCGGCAGCGCCTCGAAGGCGCGGGGCGACTCGCCGAAGCCCTCCAGCGCCTGCAGGTTGCGCTTCGCCTCCGGGGTGAGCTTGCCGGTGTCCCCCACCAGCGACACCACCACCCGGGCGCCGCCCTCCAGCAGGAAGCGCGCGGCGACCAGGCCGTCCCCGCCGTTGTTGCCGGGGCCGCACAGCACCGTGAAGCGCCCGCCCTGTCCCGCGACGCTCCGGGCGGCCTCCGCGAGCGCCCGGCCCGCGTTCTCCATCAACAACCCGGACGGCATCCCATGCTGCTCTTCGGCGGCCTTCTCGGCCTCACGCATCTGGTTCGCGGTGAGCACGCGCTGCATGGCTTCCAACCTCCCTACTTCGTCTGGAGCACCACCGTGGCCGCGGCCACGCCGGCATCATGGGTGAGCGCGAGCATCGCGTCCCACCCCCGCGCTTCCATCACCTCACGGGCCACGCCGGAGAGCACGAAGCGCGGCGGACCGCCCTCGCGCACCACCTCCATGTCCCGCCACTTCACGCCCGGAGGCACGCCCATCGCCTTCACCAGCGCCTCCTTCGCCGCGAACCTCGCCGCGTACGCGCTGGCCGCGTCGTGCCGGGGCGCGCAGTACGCGCGCTCGCCGTCGGTGTACACGCGCGCAAGGAACGCCTCCGCGCGCGGACCGTCGAGGATGCGCTGGATGCGCTCGATGGAGCAGAGATCCAACCCCAGGCCGACGATGGGCATACCGGCTACCCCGGGTCGCGCATCAGTTCGAGCATCTCACGCACCGCGCGCTCGAAGCCCACCAGCACCGCGCGCGCCACGATGGCGTGCCCGATGTTCAGCTCGTCGATCTCCTGGATGCGCGCGATGGCCTGCACGTTGTCGTAGTTGAGCCCGTGCCCGGCGGCCACGCCCATGCCCAGCTTGGCGCTCGCCTTGGCCGCGTCCACGATGCGCGCCAGCTCCCGCGCGCGCTCCTTCTCGTTGCGCGCCTCGCAGTAGCGGCCCGTGTGCAGCTCCACCCGGTCCGCGTTCACCTTGTGCGACGCGCGCACCTGGTCCAGGTCCGGATCGATGAACAGCGAGACGGCGATCTCCCCGTCCTTGAGGTTCTTGATGATCTTCGCGATGGGCTCGCGCTGGCCGGCGACCTCCAGGCCGCCCTCGGTGGTGAGCTCCTCGCGCCGCTCGGGGACGAGCGTCACCACGTCCGGCTTGTACTCGTAGGCGATCTTCACCATCTCCGCGGTGGCGGCCATCTCCAGGTTCAGGAGCGTCTGCACCGTCTCACGGAGGATGCGCAGATCCCTGTCCTGGATGTGGCGCCGGTCCTCGCGCAGGTGGATGGTGATCTGCCGGGCGCCGGCCAGCTCCGCCATCGCCGCGGCCGTCACCGGATCCGGATACACGGTGCGCCGCGCCTGCCGCAGCGTCGCCACGTGATCCACGTTGACACCCAGTCGCTGTCCCATCGTCCCGCTCCTTGCGCTGGCGCGGTGCGGGATTGTCCGAAGGCCCTGGCCCGCGCCGGCCCCTCTATTCGTGGCCGGCGTCCGGAAGTCAACCGCTGTCGCTAGCCGTTGAGCGCCTTGGCGAGCGCCTCGGCGATTTCGCGGGCGTACGCCTCGTTGCGCGCCGCGTCCTCGCCTTCAATCAGGACGCGGACCTTGGGCTCCGTGCCGGAGAAGCGCACCAGCACGCGGCCGTTGCTGCCCAGCTTCTGCTCCACGTTCTTGATGGCCTTCATCACCGTGGGCAGCTCACCCAGCTCGCGCTTCTGCTTCACCACGACGTTGAGCAGCGTCTGCGGCACCGGCTGGAAGATGGAGGCCAGCTCCGACAGCGGCTTCTGCTGGCGGCACATCACGGCCAACAGCTGGAGCGCCGCGAGCGTGCCGTCGCCCGTGGTGGTGTGGTTCAGGAAGATGAGGTGACCGCTCTGCTCGCCGCCCAGGCTGTAGCCGTTGCGGCGCATCTCGTCCACGACGTGCCGGTCGCCCACGCGCGTGCGGACCACCTTCACGCCCCACTGGGACACCGCGCGCTCCAGGCCGATGTTGCTCATCACCGTGGAGACGAGCGTCTTCTTCTTCAGCTCCTTGCGCGCGACGAGCTCACCCGTGCAGATGGCCATGATGGCATCGCCGTCCACGACGTTTCCCTTCTCGTCCACGACGATGAGGCGGTCCGCGTCGCCGTCCAGCGCGACGCCCAGGTGGGCGCCGTGCTTCACCACCGCCTTGGCCAGGCCCTCCGGGTGGAGCGCGCCGCACTTGTGGTTGATGTTCTTGCCGTCCGGGGACACGCCCAGCGCGATGACCTTCGCGCCCAGCTCCTCCAGCACCGCGGGCGCCGTGCGGTACGCCGCGCCGTTGGCGCAGTCCACCACGATGGTCATCCCCTCCAGCGTCAGCTCGCGGGGGAACGTGGCCTTCAGGTAGACGATGTAGCGGCCGCGCGCGTCGTCCAGGCGGATGGCCCGGCCAATCTTCGTCGCCGTGGGGCGGATGTTGTCGATCTCGCCGCTGGAGACCAGCTCTTCGATCTTGGCCTCCGTCTCATCCGGCAGCTTGAAGCCGTCACGCCAGAAGAACTTGATGCCGTTGTCCTGGTACGGGTTGTGGGACGCCGAGATGACGGCGCCCGCGTCCGCGCGCATGGACGTGGTGAGGTTGGAGATGCCGGGCGTGGGCAGCGGGCCCACCTGCTCCACGTCGACGCCCATGGAGATGAGGCCGGCGGACAGGGCCTGCTCCAGCATGTAGCCGGAGAGGCGCGTGTCCTTGCCCACGATGACGCGGTGGCGGTGCGGGCCGTTGCGGATGAGGTACGCCAGGGCGCGGCCGAGCTTCATCGCGACCTCGGCCGTCATCGGATAGACGTTGGCCACGCCACGAACGCCGTCCGTGCCGAACAGCCGCTCCGTCTTCTGCGCTTCCTTCGGGGGCATGTCCATCCTGTACGCCATGTGTGCCGCTCCACCTTTCCCATTGCCGGAAGGGCTCCGGCCACTCGCGTCCGGGGCTTATACCCCGTCCAGCACATGGGCCCGAAGCTAGGGATGCGGTGTCACCCAGGCAAGCGCCCAGGCGTGCGGCCCTGGCCTGTCTCCGACGCGGGGGCTTGCCCCCGTCAGCCGCCGTACAGGTCGCCGCCGCCCCGGGCCCTCCGGATGGCGTCCGCCACGGCCAGCGCGTCCCGCGTCTCGCCCACGTCATGCACCCGTACCACGTCCGCGCCCCCCAGGACGGCCATGGCCGCCACGGAGCCCAGGGTGGCCGCCAGGCGCTCCTGGGGGCCCTTGCCGCCCGTCAGCTTCCCCAGGAAGGACTTGCGGCTGGTGCCCACCAGCAGGGGCTGCCCCAGCCCCCGCAGCTCCTCCAGGCGGCGCAGGAGGAAGAGGTTGTGCTCCAGCGTCTTGCCGAACCCGATGCCCGGGTCCAGGAGGATGCGCTCGCGGGGGATGCCCGCCTCGGTGGCCTGGAACATCCCCTCCTCCAGGTAGTCCATCACCTCGCCCACCACGTCCTGGTAGCGAGGCGCCTCCTGCATCGTCTTCGGCAGGCCCTGGGTGTGCATGAGGCAACACGCCGCGCCCGCGGCGGCCACCACGCCGGCCAGGCCTGGGTCCAGGTGGAAGCCGGTGACGTCGTTGATGAGGTGGGCGCCGGCCTTGAGCGCCTCCTTCGCCACCGCCGCCTTCGTGGTGTCCACGGAGATGGGCACGGTGGAGCGGCGCTTGATGCCCTCCACCACCTGGAGGATGCGCGCCAGCTCCTCGTCCGCGGACACCGGGAGCGAGCCCGGGCGCGTGGATTCACCGCCCACGTCGACGATGTCCGCGCCCGCGTCCACCAGCCTCAGCGCGTGCTCCACGGCGCTGGCCGCGTCCGGGAGGCTGCCGCCGTCGGAGAAGCTGTCGGGCGTCACGTTCACCACGCCCATGAGGTACGTGCGCGTGCCCCACTCGAACCGGCGCCCGCTCAGGGTCAAGGCCGGCATGGGCGCGGGGGACAGCACCTCCTCCAGGGCCCGCGCCAGGCCGTCCGTGCGAGGGGACCTGCGGGCGAGCGAAATCAGCCGGTCGAACTGCTGGCGGCTGCCGGACAGGAGCACCTCCCCCGGGTGGTCCACGTGTCCGCCCGGCGTCCAGGTGGGCAGCTTCTCCCGCTCCTTGGAGCCGTACGGCGGCACCAGCTCCTCCTCGTAGGAGGGGCGGCCCCCGGTGACGAGCACGTGCGCGTAGCCCAGCTCGCGCGACAGGTGTTCGCGGTTGCGGGGAGACAGGTTCAGGCGGCGGAGGACCAGCGACAGGTCGTCGGGACGGTCGCGGGAGATGAGGCGCGCGCGCAGCACGGTCAGGACCCCTTCGGAGCGTGAGGACGGCGAGCAATCAGTGTCGCCGCTTCGCGCGGTCCAGGGAAGGGAGGACGGCGGGAACGCTCAAGGCGTTACGGCGAAAAGCAGAAGGCCCTCCCCGGTACCAAGGGAAGGGCCTTCGTCACTTCAGGAGGAAGCCTGGAGAGGCGTTACGCCTTCTTCGGCTCCATGTTGGGCAGGCCCTCGAGCGCGTCGAGGATCTTCCGCTTGTCCTTCTTCTCCGTCGGCTTCGGCGAGGAGCTCACGCGCGGCGCCGGGCGCTCACGGGTGAGCTGGCCACCCTGGAGGATGATGTTCACGTCCTCGGCGTCGAGCGTCTCGTACTCCACCAGGGCGTCGGACACGCGCTGGAGCACGTCCAGCTTGTCCGTCAACAGCTGCTTGCCCAGGGTGTAGCAGCCCACCACGATGCTGCGGACCTCCGAGTCGATCTGCCGGGCGGTGTCCTCGGAGTAGTCCTTGGACGAGTTGAAGTCGCGGCCCAGGAAGACCTCACCGTCGCTCTTGCCGAACGCCAGCGGGCCCATCTTCTCGCTCATGCCCCAGCGGCACACCATGGCGCGCGCCGTCTCCGTCGCCCGCTCGATGTCGTTCGCCGCGCCGCTGCTCATCTCGTTGAACATGAGCTCTTCGGCGATGCGGCCACCCATGGCCATGGTGATCTGGTCGAGGATCTGCTTGCGGTAGCCGTTCACCTTGTCCTCGGTGGGCAGGCTCCAGGTGACGCCCAGGGCCTGGCCGCGCGGGATGATGGTGACCTTGTGCAGCGGGTCGCAGCCGGGCAGCAGCTTGGCGAGGAGCGCGTGGCCGGCCTCGTGGACGGCCGTGTTCCGCTTCTCCTTGTCGGTCATGATCATGGACCGGCGCTCCGGGCCCATGAAGACCTTGTCCTTCGCCTGCTCGAAGTCCGCCAGGTCCACGCGCTCCTTGTTCTGGCGCGCGGCCATCAGGGCCGACTCGTTGACCAGGTTCTCCAGGTCCGCGCCCGTCATGCCGGGCGTCCCGCGGGCGATGACCTCCAGCTCCACCTCCGGGGCCAGCGGCACGCGGCGGGTGTGCACCTTCAGCACGCCCAGGCGGCCCTTCAAGTCCGGACGGGGAACGATGATGCGGCGGTCGAAGCGGCCCGGGCGCTGGAGCGCCGGATCCAGCACGTCCGGACGGTTGGTGGCGGCGATGAGGATGACGCCGTCGTTGGACTCGAAGCCGTCCATCTCCACCAGCAGCTGGTTGAGCGTCTGCTCACGCTCGTCGTGACCGCCGCCCAGGCCCGCGCCACGGTGGCGGCCCACGGCGTCGATTTCGTCGATGAAGATGATGCAGGGGGCGTTCTTCTTGCCCTGCTCGAAGAGGTCGCGCACGCGGCTGGCGCCGACGCCCACGAACATCTCCACGAAGTCCGAGCCGGAGATGGAGAAGAACGGGACGCCCGCTTCACCGGCCACCGCGCGGGCGAGCAGCGTCTTGCCCGTGCCCGGGGGGCCCATCATCAGGACGCCCTTGGGGATGCGGCCGCCCAGCTTGGTGAACTTCTTGGGGTCCTTGAGGAAGGCGACGATCTCCTCCAGCTCCTCCTTGCACTCGTCCACGCCGGCCACGTCCGCGAACGTGACCTTGTTGTGGCTCTCGCTGAGGAGCTTCGCCTTCGACTTCCCGAACGTCATCGCCTTGCCGCTGCCGCCCTGGAGCTGGCGCATGAAGAAGATGAAGAACAGGAACAGGAAGACGACGGGCATCCACTGCCCGAGGATGGTCAGCCAGAGGCTGTTCTGCTCCTCGCGCTCGTACTTCACGTCCACGCCGGAGGCGCGGAGCTGGTTGAGCACGGCCACGTCCGGCGCGGGACCCGTCGTCCGGAACTTGTCGTTCGAGTCGCTGAACGTGCCGGAGTAGGTGTTGCCCTTGACGGAGACGGCCTTGACCTTCTTCTCCTCCACCTTGGTCAGAAGCTGGGTGAAGGTCGGTTCCTGCACCTGCTCGTTGCCTTGGGAGAAGAAATTGTAGAAGGCGACGAAGAGGACGATCAGGATGACCCAGAGCCCGATGGTCTTGTAGGTCGAACGCACGTTTCAGCTGCCCTTTCGGTACTCGGCGGGATGAGGGCCGTGCCAGGAGGAACCCTGGCGAAGTTCGTCATGTGCCCGGCGCCCGCCCGTGTGCAGGCCAGCGACGGACCGTATCAGCAACAGCAAAAAGCCCTCAACTATTTAGGGGACCGCGACCATCCCCTGATTCAGAGCTTCGACTCTATAACGGAGGGGTCTTTCGTTCGCTCGTGAGCGGAGGAAAGGCCCACAGGGAGTGTCGGGAAGCCACCTCGCGCGCCGCCGCTCCGGGTTCGACGAAGCGCGGCAGGACGCCGGGAAGCCACAGCGGTACGCCGCGCGCGTCCACCACCACCGGTCGCGCGTCGCGCTCCTCCGAAGGGACGCGGGCATCCACCATCACGTCCTGCACCTTGCGGTGGCCCGCGCGCGTCCGGACGCGGTCGCCCTGCTTTCTGGAACGCACCGTGAGCGGCCACGCCATCCCCTCCTCCAACACCAGGGCCAACACGCCCGGGGGCGGCAATCCTTCCGCGACCACCTGAAAGCGCCACGCGCCGAAGTCCCCGTGGGCCCCTGGCCCCGCGAGCACCAGCGGGGCGGGCGGGGATTCCCCTCCCGGCGCCACGCAGCGCACCCGCCCGCCGGAGGCCTTCAGGAGGAAGCCGTCGCTCAGCGGCATGACGCCCCCGCGCGCCACCACCTCCCGCGCGCGCTCCAGCGTGGCGTGGTCCACCCGGGCGCCCGCCGCGCCCAGCAGCCGTGCGAGCACGCGGCGCCACAGCGGCGGCTCCAGCGCGCGGACGCCCACGGCATCCAGCCCGCCCCCGGGCAGCACCAGCCGCGTCCACGCCCCGTCCGCCAGCCCGTCGAGCAGGGCCTCGTCCTCGGAGGCGAGCCGCGCGAAGGTGGCCAGGTGCTCCACGGTGCTGAAGCCCGCGGCGTGGTTGAGCGCGGGGAGCACGTCCCTTCGCACGCGCGTGCGGAAGTAGGAGGGGTCCGCGTTCATCGGATCCACCACGAACCCCACCTCCTCGGTGGCCAGGAAGGCGAGCACGTCCTCGCGCGAGCACGCGAGCAGCGGGCGGAGGAGCGTGTCCGCGCGCGCGTGGATGGCGCGGGCGCCCCGGAGCGCCGCCCCCCGGGACAGGCGCATCAGCAGCGTCTCCGCCTGGTCGTCGAGCGTGTGGCCGGTGGCCACGAAGTCCAGACCGCGCTCCTGCCGCAGGACCTCCAGGGTCGCGTACCTCGCCTCGCGCGCCCGCGCCTCCATCCCCGCCCCGGGCGAAAGCGCGAGCCGCCGGACGTGGCAGGTCAGCCCCAGCCGTTCGGCCAGGCCTACGACGGAGGTCACCTCGTCCGCGGCTTCTGCCCGGAGGCCATGGTCCACCGTCGCCACCTCCACGTGCAGCTTGAGCGCCTCGCGCACGCGCGCCGTCCCCACGAGGAGCGCGGTGGAGTCCGCGCCTCCGGAGACGGCCAGCAGCACCGAGCGCGAGCGGGCGCCGTGCTCGGCATACGAGCGGGCGAGCTTGCCGGGCAGCGAGGAACTTTCAGGAGACGCGCGAGGCATGGCGTCAGCGATCGGAATGGAGTGTCAGGTGGCCGGGTTACAGATTCGCGGTGGACGGAAGGCGTGGGGATGCATTCCATGATTCCCACAATGGAAGGACGCGGGGCGGAAATAGAACGGCGCTCCGCGGTTGTTGGTTGGACGTTCTGGACTTCATGACGTTGGACCTAGGGGTCCCCCCCCTCCCCCTCTGGGTCCACGGGGCCGCTCGGAGATTCGCTCCCTGCGGTCCCTCTTTCCGAAACGCCCCGGTCTCCCTCGTGGAGGCCGGGGCGTTTCTCTTTCTTTTGCTGCCACCCATTGTCGGAAGTGGGGCGTTCAGCCCGCGGGCGCACGCTTGAGTGCTCCGAAACCGTTGACCCTTCAGGGCGTCTGTCGGATAACCGCTCCGGTGTGTTCAGGTCGTCACCTCGAATCCGCCCCGGAGACCCAGGCATGGCAGGCACCGACAAGCGCAAGCAGTCGCTGTACTTCCCCGAGGAGATGCTGAAGGAGATCCAGGAGGAGGCGAACCGGCAGGACCGCTCCCTCTCATGGGTGGTGCAGCAGGCCTGGAAGATCGCCCGCGACCGCATCAAGTCATTCCCTGCCGTCAATGACGTGACGGGCGACGAGCGCACGGACCCGCGCGAAGAAAGGCCGTAAGGCAGGGCAATGGCCACCACGGATCACCGCAAGCAATCCCTCTACTTTCCCGAGGACATGCTGGAAGAGATCCAGCGTGAGGCGACACGGCAGGATCGTTCCCTGTCGTGGATCGTCCAGCAGGCATGGAAGGTCGCCCGCGCGGACATCCGCCGCATGCCCTCGGTCAACGACGTGTTGGGCCCCCTGCCTCCACGGCCGGTGGCTGCCGCGGCGCAGACGGCCACCTCCGCTCCGGCGGTGGTGACCTCCAGCGCCCCGGCCTCCTCGGACGAGCCCTCCAAGCCTTAGGGGCTTCGTCCACCCCGGCCCCCGCGAAGTCCGACACCGCGCGCGACGTCAGCGCGGTGTCGGACTTCGCGGGGGCCGGGGTGGACG
>NZ_RAWC01000290.1:0-9293 GCF_003611685.1 Corallococcus sp. CA049B
TCTTCGGGGTGGAGTCCACGCGCAGGGGGATAACAGCCTCCGGGGGTGGACGGGTGGAGGAAGGCGCTTGGCGTGATGCGTCCGACATCCGGGATGCCCTGACGTCAGGCGGGCCCTGGAGCGGGCAGGCACTCCAGCCGGTATCACCCGTGCTCACCGCGCTGACGACGGGAGGCGATACTGCGCTGGCCGCGCGCCTTGACGGTGCGGGATGGGCGGAGGAGAGAGGACGTCATGCTGAAGACCGCCCTGGGCCGTTTCCGCGCCGTTGCCTTCTGGGAAGGCCTGTCCTTCCTGGTGCTGCTGCTCATCGCCATGCCGTTGAAGTACGCGCTGCACATGCCCCTGGGCGTGCGAGTGGTGGGCATGGCGCACGGCGTGCTGTTCGTGGCGTACCTCTACACGCTGATGATGGCGGCCATCGAATACCGCTGGGGCCTGAAGCGGATCGCCGTGGCGTTCCTGGCCTCGCTCGTTCCGGGCGGGACGTTCTGGCTGGACGCGCAGCTGCGCGGTGAGGCGCTCGCGCTGGAGACGGCGAAGACGCGCTGATTCGAGGTCATTCGCCGCGAAGCCTATACGGCGGTCTGAGAATTCCCTGGCGCGTTGCTTGCTCAAGCCCTGCACGGGGGCGATTGACCATGGGGCCTACCCGACGCAGGCTTGAGGTCATGGGACGTCATACCGACAAGGTTGGAGACGCCTTCCCCCGGGCGCCTTCTCAGGAAGAATGGGATCGGATGGGGCAGGAGGAGCGGGACCGGGTGGTGGCAACACTGCCGGGTGAGGTGACGTACGAAGAGATGGCGATGCCCGAGGGGGACGACCATCAGGAGCCCAAGTTGCTCGCACGCGAGGCGCTCCGGGGCTACTTCAAGCGTCGTGGACGCAAGGCTTACGTAGGCTCGGAACTGCCTGTGTATTACCCGGCGGAGCGACGGTTCGCGCCGGACCTGTTGGTCGTGCTGGATGTGGAGAACCACCGGCGGAAGAAGTGGTTGGTCAGTCACGAGGGGCACGGGCTCGACTGGGTGATGGAGATCCACGCCGGGGGCGACCGGAAGAAGGATGCCGAGTTCAACGTGAGCCGGTATGCCCGTCTGGGAATCCCCGAGTACTTCATCTTCGATGGGGGACGGCTCACGCTGGAGGGCTACCGGCTGGCAACACCGGATGCGCGCGTCTACACGCGTATGGAGTCCCGGAACGGTCGCTTCACCTCTGAGGTGCTGGGCCTCGACCTCCAGGTCGAAGGCGAGGACGTGCGTTTCTGGGCAGGCAACGCGCCGTTGCTGGTCTCCGAGGAGTTCATTGAACGTCTGGAAGATCAGACGATGACTCTGCAACGCCGTGCCCAGGAAGAATCCCGGCGAGCGGACGAAGAATCCCGGCGCGCGGACGAAGCCGAACGCCGCTTCAAGGAGCTCGAAGCCGAGCTCGCACGACTCAAGAAGTCCCAGGGCTGAATCACAGCCATCAGGCGAGGGTGAACGCCCTCGCCAACGTCAGCACCTCCACGCGCGTGGCCCCCGCGTCCCGCAGGGCGACAGCGGCGGCCCGCGCGGTGGACCCCGTGGTGAACACGTCATCCAGGAGCAACACCTCCTGCCCCTTCACCGCCCGCGACGCCACGAACGCTCCGGCCACGTTGCCCGCGCGCTCCGCTTCACTCAGCCCCACCTGTCTCCGCGTCTCCCGCGTGCGCGTAAGCCACCCCACCGGCGCCATCCGCCCCGTGGCCTTCGCCAGCTCCCCCGCGAGCAGGTGCGCCTGGTCGTACTGCCGCTTCCGGAAGCGCCGCACGTGCAGCGGCAACGCCACCACGCATCCGGGGGCGCTCCTCAGGAACCGCCGAGCCTCGTCCGCGAGCAGCGCCCCCAATGGCGCCGCCAGGTCCGGGTGGTCCTCGTACTTGAACCGGTGGATGGCCCGCGCCACCGGCCCCTCATGCGCGAAGGGCGCCCAGGCCCGGCTGAACGGCGGGGGCACCGTCCGGCAGCGGGGACAGGTGTTCCCAGGAAACGCGCCGGGCTCCGCGCACGTCCGGCAACACACCGGCGGCAGCCGCTCCAGCGCCGTGTCACACGGCTCGCAGAACAGCGCGCCCACGCCCGGCAGCACCTTCGCGCAGGCCAGACACATGGGCGGATACACCAGGTCCAACAGGGCCTTCCACATCACCGGGCCTCACAGGGGCAGCGCATCTTCGCGCCCCTCGTGCGAGCCCCGTGCCGCTCACTCCGCCGTGCGGCCTCGCGTCTTGTACGTGAGCACCGGCGCCAGCGTCGCCACCACCCGCACCAGCCCCGCCTCCACCAGGTCCGTCACCACGCGGTCGATGGCCTTGTACGCAGGCGGCGCCTCCTCGAAGAGCAGGTCCCGGTCCTCGCACACCACGTGGCTCTTGAAGGACGTGCGCGTCAGCGACTCCGCCGTGAAGCGCTCCTTCAGCCGCTCCCGCGCCGCCGTGCGCGTCCATTTGCGTCCCGCGCCGTGCGCCAGGCTGTACGCGCTCTGCTCGCCCGTGCCCACCGGCAACACCAGATAGCTCAGCGCGCCACGGCTGCCGGGAATCACCACCGGCCCCTCGTCCCAGGGCGCCGCGCCCTTGCGGTGCAACCACCCCACGCGTCCGCCCGCATGCCGCGCCGTCACGCTGTTGTGGCACACGTCCAACACCCGCCGCCCCGTCGCCCCAATCCCATCCAACGTCCGCTGCGCCACCAGCGCCCGGTTCGCCTTCGCCCACAGCACCGCGCCGTCATGCCGCTTGAGGTACGCGCGCGCCTCGTCCGAGTCCGCCGCCAGTCCGCCCGCCGCGTGCCGATCCACGTGCGTGCGCAGGATGGCCTCTCCCAACCCCCGCGACCCCGAGTGCACGAGCAACAGCAGCCGCTCCTCCCGCAGGCCCAGCGCCTCGAAGACGCGCGCGTCGTGCACCTCCTCCACCCGCTGCACCTCCGCGAAGTGGTTGCCGCCGCCCACCGTGCCCAGCGCCGACTCGAAGCCCGCGCCGCTCGCGCCGTGCTCCGCGAGGACCGCCTCCGTGTCCCCCACCCACGGCCCTTCCAAATCCAGCTTCGCCGCCCACCGCTCCGCCTTCGCCTTGCGCGTCAGCAGGTCCACGTCCCACAACCCCATGCCACAGCCGATGTCGCTGCCCACGAGATAGGGATAGAGGAAGCCCTCGGACTCGAAGGCCGCGCCCACCGGAGCGCCCTTGCCGGGGTGCAGGTCCGGCAAGCCCACCGCGAGTCTCATCCCGGGCAGGCGCGACACGGCCTCCAGTTGGCGGACGGCCTCGCCCTCCACCCAGGACTGGGGCGAGGCGATGATGCGCACGGTGGCGGCCGTGGAGTTTTCAGAAGAAGGCGTGTTCATGATGGCCGCTTCGACGCGGTCCCTTCACGCGCCCTGACGCCCGGGCCCCCAGCCCTTCTGGGTGGCCTGCCCGGCCGCCTACTTGTGGTAGGGCTCGCCCTTCAGGATGGTGAACGCGCGGTAGAGCTGCTCGATGAGCACCACCCGCGCCAGCCGGTGGGGCAGCGTCATCCGCGACAGCGACATCACCTGATGCGCCGCGCCGCGCACCGAGTCGTCCAGTCCCTCGTCCCCGCCGATGACGAAGAGCAGATCCTTCGAGCCCGTCTGCGCCTTGGCGACGTAGCGGCTGAGTTCCACGGAATCCAACAGGGTGCCGCGCTCGTCCAGCGCGACGATCCAGTCCTGCGGCTTGCGCTTGCCCAGGATGGCGGCGGCCTCCGCGGACTTCGCCTCGCCGGGCTTGAGCTTGCGGCCCGACGCTTCGTTCAGCTCCAAGAGCTCGAAGCGCGTGTAGTGCTCGAGCCGCCGCGCGTACTCCTGCACGGCGGGCTCGAACAACCCGGAGCGGTCCTTGCCGATGGAGAGGAGGCGGACCTTCACGGCCTCAGGACAGCTTCACCCGGGGCGCGTCCGCCCACAGCCCGTCCAGGTCGTAGAAGGCGCGCACCTCGCCGTTGAACAGGTGGGCCACGACGTCGTCGTAGTCCAGCAGCACCCACTGGCCCGTCTCCAGGCCTTCCGTGCTGATGGGGCGCAGGGGCTGCGCCTCCTGCTTGAGCTGCACCTGGACGTTCTCCGCCATGGCGCTCACCTGACGGTCGCTCTCGCCGGAGGCGATGACGATGTAGTCCGCGTAGGACGTCATCCCGCGCATGTCGAGGATGACGACGTCCGTGGCCTTCTTGTCCAGCAGCAGGTCGCCGATGCGGCGCGCCAGCTCACGCGCCTTCGCGTTCTCAGCCGGCTTGGGCAACGGCGGCGGGGGGGCGGCCTTCGGGGCCTTCTTGCGCGCGGCGGCGGTCTTCTTGCGCGGCGGCGGACGCACGCCCGGCTTCGCCTTCTTGGCGGCCGTCTTCTTGCGGGCCGGAGCCCGGGTCGTGCTCTTCGCCTTCGCCTTCTTGGATGCAGGGGTCTTCTTCTTCGTGGCCATGTGGCGGATACCCTAGCGCACCCTTGGCAAGCTTCCAGCGCTCCTCTAATGGGTTCCGTCCATGAGCGACGCCCGCCTGGAGCAGTTCAAGAAGATGACGGCCCAGTTCCCCGACGCCCCCATGGCCTGGTTCTCCCTGGGGAAGCTCCACCTGGAGCGCAAGGAATACGACAGCGCCATCCAGACCCTGGAGACCGCCGTCCGCCTGGACCCGAAGTACGCCGCGGCCCTCGTCTCCCTGGGGGATGCCTACGCGGGGGCCGGCCAGACGGACAAGGCGAAGCAGGTGCTCACCACCGCCCGGGACCACGCGCTCGCCCAGCAGCACCCCAGCCTGGCCGAGGAGATCGACGAGCGCATCGCCGACCTGGACTGACTGGACTTCGCTCCTAGTCCTGGTCCCGCCAGGTGAAGCCCACGCCGAACACCTGGCGCGTGTAGCGCAGGTCGTTGCGCGGCAGGCGCGTGCTCCACAGGCCCCAGGACAGCTCCAGGTCCACGCGGGCGGAGACGGGCCGGGCCAGCTTGAGGGACAGCGAGTTCTGCCCCTCGTCCTCCTCCACCAGGATGATCTCCGGTGACAGGAAGATGCCGTCCGGGTAGCGCGCCAGGCCCAGCGTCCCCTGTGCCAGCAGCGTCACCCGCCAGGGCAGCCGCACCCCGGCGCTGCCGACGAGCCGGTGGCGCAGGGCCGTCTCTCCGAAGCTGTTGGAGCTGAGCTCCTGGAAGGCATAGGTGAGCGACAGCTTCACCGGCCCCCGGTACGTGTAGCCCGCCCCCGCCACCAGCGCGCCGTCCTGCCGCCGCACGGGGGACGTGCTGACGCCCGGGAAGGGCCGGGCAAAGGGGCCGTAGCGGCGCGAACCCCATTCGCCAAAGACACTCAGCGTGTGGCGCGGGGTCAACCGGTAGCGGCCGAGGACGCCCACCTCCGGGCCGCCGAAGTCGGCCGTGTGGTCCGGGCGGTACACGAAGCGGCGGGCGCCCAGGCGCACGCGCAGGGCCAGGCGCACGTCCGGGGCGTACTCGGCGAAGAGGCTGGTGCCCAGGTCCGAGTACGCGCGGCTGCCGCCCCGCCGGTCCTTGGCGTGGCCTTCCGCGCCCACGCCCCACTCGGTGCCCAGGGCGAGCGAGCCCTCCAGCGCGCCCGCCTGCACCAGCGTGTCCTCGTTGTCGTAGTCCAGGTACTTCCGGGCGCCCAGCTCGTACCGGCCCACCACCTGGGCCCGCTCGCCGGTGCCCCGGCCTTCCGCCACGCCCAGCACGCCCAGCGCCAGGTCCGCGCCGGGGCCGGGCGTGGCGCCGTCGGAGAAGTCGCGCGGGGCGTTGCTGTCCACGAGCAGCCGGCCGGTGCCCCGGAGCGAGCCCTGCCACTCGGCCGCGCGCGCACCTCCGCCCCAGGGGATGCTGAGGGCCAGGAGGAGCGGGAGGAGGCGGCGGTCCAAGACGCGCGCACCATACTCCGGCCCGCTGGCATGCCCACGCTCGCAAGTGCCCCGTGCGGCCACGTCGTCCCCGGGACACCCGGGGTGTGCCCGCGGTCGGTGACGCCGCACCCGGACGCCCGGTACATTGCGGCCATGTCTTACGCGTCCTTCCTCGCGGCGGTGGTGGCCGGCCTGGGGCTTTCCGCCTGTTCCCCGGCGTCCTTCACCACGGAGATCCAGGGCGAGGCGACGGTGCCCGCGAACCCCGCCGGCACCTCCACGCTCCTCAACGCCTTCCCCTCCATCAGCAGCTTCTCCGCGCTGGACTTCAACGAGAACCAGGACTTCAAGAACCGCGACGTCACCAAGGACGAGGTGACGCGCGTGCAGGTGAAGTCGATGAAGCTCAAGGTCCTGAGCCCCAACGACCAGGACTTCGGCTTCCTGGACTCGATGGAGGCCGTGGCCCGCGCGGGCAACTCCGAGTCGCGCTTCGCGGGGCGCGACAGCATCGCGGGCCTGGGCCTGGGCCCGCCCAACCCCACGGTGGGGTTGAACACGGACGGCAGCGTGGACCTGCGGCCCTACGTGGCCGCTCCCAGCATGTCCATCATCCTGCGCGGCACGGGGCGCCTGCCGGAGCGCGAGGTGCGCGTGCAGGCCACGGTGGTGCTGGAGGTGGAGGGAGGGCTGCTGTAGCGGGCTTCCGGCGCTGCGTCAGGGCGCCAGCGTCTTCGCGCGGCGCTCCAGCGCGCCCGCGCGTCCGTCCAGCTCGCTCGCCAGGGACTCCAGCCGCGCGGCCTCCTGCTCCAGCGAGGACAGGTCCTCCAGGCCGCCCGCGGCCAGCGCCTGGGCGCGCACCGGGTCCACCTGGGGCCGCCGGTCGCTGGCGGCGGGGCCAGCGGACGCGTTGCCCACGGTCGGAATGCCTCCGACCCCCGGACCCTGGGTCGGGTCGCCCACGTAGTCCGGCGACTCCGCCAGTGCGTCGCCCGGGACCATCTCCGGCAGCCGGCCGCCCCGCTGGGTGGGAGCCACCTGCAGGCCCCGGTCGCCCACCGTGCGCATGCGCAGGCGGCGGTCCTGGTCGTCGAACATGGACTCCTCGCCCAGGAAGTCGTTCATGCGGCGGTCCAGGTCGCGCTCCTCGCGCACCTCGGTGATGCGCGCCTTCAGGGCCTGGAGCCGCTGGCGCACCTTGTCCTGGCTGTCGCGCAGCGCGTCCGCCTGCGCGAGCAGGTCCTCCGGATCATCCCCGCGCGCCGCGCCATCCAGCGCCGGCACCTGCGAGGCGGGCAGCGCCGCGCGCACGGCCTCGCGTTCGCCGCGCACGGACCGCATCTGCTCCACCAGCCGCGCGCGCTGCGTCCGGTCCGTCGTCGCGTCCCACGCCGCGCGCAGCCGCGTCAGCTCCTGGGACAGCGCGCCGTGCAGCGCCAGGTGCGCGCGCTCCACCTCGCCGTCCGCGCCGGACACCGACTGCGCCAGCCCCGTGAGCTCTCCGCTCAGCTCCTGCGAGCGGCGCAGCGCGGACTCCAGCTCTCCGCCCGCCGTGAGCTTCCCCTGGCGCTGGGCCTTGAGCGCTTCGATGCGCGAGGCCAGTCCGTTGAGCTCCTCGCGAAGCCCCTGCTGCCGGGTGCGCAGGGTGCGTGCCTCCGTGCGCGCCGCCTGGGCCTGCGCGCGCGCCTGCTCCAGGCCGGACGTCGCCCCGGCGGGAGCGGCCACGAACAGGCACAGGAGGAGGGGGAGGGCACGCAACATCATCGGGGGGACACCGTCAGCAAGGCGGATGCCAGTCCTTCCCTCCTACTCCGTTCCCAGGCCCGACGGAAAGCGCCGTGGTTCCGGGCACCTGCACGGGCAGGGTGGGACGGGGTGGGTGGGCCGGACGGTGGAAAGTCATGGGGCCGGGGCGCGGGTGACGGATTTCCGAGGCCCCCGGGCGCGGGCGCCTACGGAGCCTCCTCGGGGCGTTCGCCGCGCGGCAGGAAGCCGTACTTCTCCAGCTTGTAGTACAGCGCGGAGGTCTTGATGCCCAGCAGGCGGGCGGTCTCCGTCTTCACGCCGCCGGCCTTCTCGTAGGCGCGTGCGATGAGCTGGCGCTCCAGGTCCTCCAGGATTTCCGGCAGGGGCCGGTCGCCCTGGGGCACGGGCAGCCCCGCGTCCATGCGCGGCGTCTGGCCGGCCAGGTGCGAGGGCAGGTCCTGCGGGGTGAGAGTGTCGCCCTCGGCGAAGACGAGCGCCTGCTCCATCACGTTCTCCAGCTCGCGCACGTTGCCGGGCCACGCGTGGCGGGTGAGCGCGTGCAGCGTCGCGTCGTCGATGCCGGTGACGCGCCGGTTGACCCTGGGCGCGTGCTTGGCGACGAAGTGGCGCGCGAGCGCGGGCAGGTCCTCGGGGCGCTCGCGCAGGGGCGGCAGGGTGAGCGGGACGATGTGCAGCCGGTAGTAGAGGTCCTCGCGGAAGCGGCCCGCCTTCACCTCCGCCTGGAGGTCGCGGTGCGTGGCGCTCACCACGCGCACGTCCACCTTGAGCGTCTCCTCTCCGCCCACGCGCTGCAGCTCCTTCTCCTGGAGCACGCGCAGCAGCTTGGTCTGCACGGAGGCGGGAATCTCTCCAATCTCGTCCAGGAAGAGGGTGCCGCCGTCGGCCAGCTCGAAGCGGCCCAGCTTGCGCTTCACCGCGCCGGTGAAGGCGCCGCGCTCGTGGCCGAACAGCTCGCTCTCCAGCAGCGTCTCCGCCAGGGCCGCGCAGTGCACCACGACGAAGGGGCCGTCCTTGCGCGGGGAGCGCTGGTGGAGCATCCGCGCGACCAGCTCCTTGCCGGTGCCGCTCTCGCCGCGCACCAGCACGGTGGCGTCGCTCGCGGCCACCTTGCGCACCTGGGCGAGGAGCCGCTGCATGGGCTCGCTGTCGCCCACCAGGTCGCGGTGGGTGAGGGCGGCGTCGGCGTCATGCGCGTCCGTGCGGGCGGTGAGGCGCTCCACCTGGCGGCGCGTGGCGGACAGCTCCAGGCCCTTGTCCACCTTGGCGCGCAGCACGTCCGGGGGGAAGGGCTTGGTGATGAAGTCGTAGGCGCCCTCCTGCATGGCCTGCACGGCGGTCTCGATGGTGCCGAACGCCGTCACCACCATGACGACGGCGCCAGGGTCCGCCTGCTTGAGCGCGCGCGTCACGGCGATGCCGTCCATGCCGTCCATCTTCAGGTCCGTGACGACCAGGTCGAAGGGGCCCTTCTTGTAAGCGGCGAGCCCGTCCGCCCCGCTGCGCACCGCGGACACGGTGTGGCCGGAGCGGGTGAGGGTGACGGTCATGCCCTCGCGGAGGGTGTCGTGGTCGTCGATGACGAGGATGCGGGCCATGCGCCTGCTCGGGAAGGAAGGGTGGGGGGG
>NZ_RAWC01000291.1:0-9278 GCF_003611685.1 Corallococcus sp. CA049B
GCTTGGGCGCTTCCGCGACCTTGATGGGCGGCGGCTTCACCTTCACCTTCGGGGGCGGCGGAGGCGGCGGCTTGGGCTCCTCCGGCTTCTCCTCCGGAGGCGGCGGGGGCGGCGGCTTCTGCACCTCCACCATGACCAGCTCCACCGGCTTCTGGATGGCCGCGAGCTTGCGGCCCTCCAGGGTGGAGAGAAGCCCGAAGCCCACCCCGTGCAGCGCGAGCGACACGAGGACGAACACCAGCAGGAACCGCGTGGAGCGGTCGCGCTGGGGCAGGGAAGAGGGGTCGAGGACGGCCTGGCTCATCGTCGCTCAGCCTCGTGTCAGGGCGTGGCGGGCGCGGCCCGGGCGGGGCCCGCGTCCTTTTCGATGTTGAGGGCGAACTTCGCGATGCCCTGGCCCTTCACCACGTCGATGAGGCGCATCACGCGGCCGTAGGCGAGCGTCTGGTCCGCGCTGATGATGGCGCGCGTGTCCTTGTCCTTGGCCACGGCCTCCGTCACGCGGCGGGACAGGTCGGCTTCCGTCACCTCCGCGCCGTCGAAGTAGAGCTTGCCCTCCTTGTCGAGGACGACGTTCACCAGGCCCTGCACCGTCTCACCGCCGTTGGCGGCGCGGGGCAGGTCCACCTCCACCGTCTCGCGGACGATGAAGTTGGCGGTCACCATGAAGATGATGAGCAGCACCAGCACCACGTCCACCAGCGGGGTGACGTTGATGCCGCTGATTTCCTCGTCGCTGTCGTTCGCGCCGCCGGCCATGGGCTAGTTGCCTCCCGCGGCGCCCGGCTTGCGCGCCTTCATGGCGCCCACGAGCGCGTGGCCCAGGGCGGTGGTGCGGCTGGTGAGCGTCTTGAGCTGACGGTTGAAGATGTTGAAGGCGACCACGGCGGGGATGGCGACGGCGAGGCCCACGGCGGTGGCGACGAGCGCCTCCGAGATGCCGGCCATCACCGTCTGCTGCATGGCGCCGCCCTTGGCGTTCATGGCGCCCAGGTCGTTGAAGGCCTTGATGATGCCGAGCACCGTGCCGAACAGGCCGATGAACGGGGCGTTGTTTCCCAGCGTGCCCAGGATGGACAGGCCGCGCTCGTACTGGGGGCGCTCGCGGGCGACGGTGGACGCGATGACCTGCTCCACGGTGTCGGGGCCCTGGGGCGCGGAGGCGAGGGCCTCGCGGATGACGGCGGCCTCCATGCCCTTCTGGTTCTTCACCTCACCGGACACGGCGTCGAACTCGCCGCGCGCCAGGCGCACCGCCAGGGCCTCCGAGTTGGGCAGCCGGTGGCGCGAGAAGTAGACGGCGCGCTCCAGCATCACCGCGATGGAGAGGATGGACAGCGACACGAGCAGCCAGAGCACCCACTCGGCGCTGCCCAACGTCACCCCGAGCAGCTTGCTGCTCAACCATCCGAGTTCGGGTTGGGCCGCCTGGGCCAGGAGGAAGAAGGACGTCATGTGGGAAATGCCCGGTTCAAGAGTGGGACCGCTCTAACGCGCGGCGCAGTCTCTTGTTCCCCCCGACTCAAAAGTCAAATGGATCGGGGTGGAGTTCACCCGCCTGACGCGTGCCATGGGGCGGGCGCGCGAAAAACCAGGGCGCGGATGTCATATGGCGGGCACCGGGCGGGACGGGCGTTGGAGCGCCTGCCCCGCCGGGCGAGCGGCCGTCGGCTTTCAGGGCCTGCGGCTGGGGCTGGTGGTCTGCGCGGGATCGCGCTCCACGACGGGGCCGAGGATGGTGTCGATGCGGCGCAGGAGCTCCGCGTCCAGCTTCACGCCGGTGGCCTTCACGTTGTCGAGCACCTGCTCCGGCTTGGACGCGCCGATGATGGCGGAGGAGACGCTCTTGTTCTGGAGCACCCACGCGACGGACAGCTGCGCCATGGACAGGCCGGCTTCCTGGGCCAGCGGCTTGAGCTGCTGGACGCGGGTGAGCACGTCGTCGGTCATGAAGTTGGTCATGAACGACGCGCCCTGCTGATTGGCGGCGCGGGTGTCCGCGGGCGGGGGCTTGCCGGGGAGGTACTTGCCTGAGAGCACGCCCTTGGCCATGGGGGACCAGACGATCTGGCCCAGGCCCTCGGCGTCGGAGGTGGGGAGGACCTTGGACTCGATGACCCGCCAGAGCATGGAGTACTGGGGCTGGTTGGAGATGAAGGGCACGCGCAGCTCGCGGGCGAGCTTGGCGCCGGCGCTGATCTGCTCGGCGGTCCATTCGGAGACGCCGATGTAGAGGGCCTTGCCCTGACGGACGAGGTCCGCGAACGCGAGCATGGTCTCTTCCAGGGGCGTCTCCGCGTCGAAGCGGTGGGCCTGGTAGAGGTCCACGTAGTCCGTCTGGAGGCGGCGCAGGGAGCCGTGGATGGACTCGATGATGTGCTTGCGCGACAGGCCGCGGTCGTTCTGGCCGGGGCCGGTGGGCCAGTAGACCTTGGTGAACAGCTCGTAGCCTTCACGGCGCTGGCCCTTGAGGGCGCGGCCGAGGACGGCCTCCGCCTTGGTGCCGGCGTAGACGTCGGCGGTGTCGAAGGTGGTGATGCCCGTGTCGAGCGCCGCCTTCACGCACGCGACCGCGGCGTCCTCCTCCACCTGGGAGCCGTGGGTGAGCCAGTTGCCGAAAGAAATCTCGCTGACCTTCAGACCGCTGCGACCAAGGAAACGGAAGTTCATGGGGGGCGGCACACTAACCGCCGGCTTCGGGGGGCCGCTCGGGTTTCGCGGTTTCTCGGCAGCTGGAGTCGGACGGACGACCGTCCACGGCGGGATTCGACCGTTCCCGGGCGTCGCTTGTGAACGGTGGGCCGGGTGTCCGACACTGGCTTCCACGCATGGCCGCCAGTGACGAACGCCGCTTCCAGTCTCTCGTGCTCGCGCCCATCCGGCGCGTGCAGCGGCGGCTCAACGGGGTCGCTTGGACTGGCGCGGGCATCACTCCTGTCTGGGCCCTGGCCACCGCTTGCGTGCTGTCGCGGTTGCTCTTGCGCGACCTGGCTGTGTGGGCCGTGCCTCCGCTCGTCATCGCGGGGTTGGCGTGGTGGTTCGTTCGTGCCCGTTCGCGGGGCGTGTCGCTGGAGTACGCGGCGGTGCTCGCGGACCGCTCCGCCAACGCTGGTGGCCTGCTGCTCACGCGGCTGGAGCGCCCCGTCGGCGAGTGGGAGCTGAGCCTCAACCAGTTCGCCCAGCAGGTGAAGCCTCCGGAGGTCCCCTGGCGCCGGCCCGTGGGCGCGCTGCTGGGCGCGCTCGTGTTCCTCGCCGTGGGGTTCCTTGTTCCGCTGCCGGCGCTGCGCACCTCGAACATCAACGCCGCCGCCGCGACCCAGGTCGCCGCCGTGCAGGCGCAGGCCGAGGCCCTGGCTCGCGAGGAGCCCCTGGGCCCCGACGTCGAGGAGGAGCTGCGCCGGCTGTCGGAAGAGGTCGCGGAGGGCCGCTTCGACTCCGCGGATTGGGAGGCCGCGGACGCCCTGGAGCAGCGGCTCGCCGAGCGCGCCTCCGAGGCCGCCGCTGAGCTCAACCGCGCGTCCGAGGCCGCCGCTGAACTGGAGGATGCGCTCGCCGCCGCTGGCGGTGCGGAAGCCGCCACCCGTGAGCGCGAGTCGCTGGCGCAGGCCCTGATGGCGCTCGATGCTCGTGCCAGCGGGACCTCGGAGGACGACGCTGCTGGTGATCAGGACGCCCCTGCGTCAGAGCAGAACTCCCAGGGCCAGGGCGCCGGTGAACAGGATGGCGAGCAGCAGGGCTCGGGGGAACAGCGCGGCGACAAGCAGGGCTCGCAGCAGCAGGGCTCCGGCGACCCTTCGCCCCGCGAGGCCCAGGCTCGCGCTTCTGCCCGCGCCCAGGCCTCTGGCTCTCCGGATCAGATTGCCGACCTGCGCCGCACGCTGGAGCGCCGACAGCAGTCGCTGGCCCAGCGCTTCGGCGACGAAAACGCCTCGCGAGGGAACCGCGGCGCCCAGGCCCGGCGTCCCACCCGGCGGCAGCAGTCCGGACAGGGACAGAAGGGCCAGGGCCAGAAGGGGCAAGGCCAGGGTCAGGACGGGCAGGGCGAGGGGGACGGTGAAGAGGGCGACGGCGAGGGCCAGCAGGGCAATCAGCACGCGAGCCGGAACACGCGGCAGGGCAAGGGCGAGGGCGCGGGTACGAGCCGGGGCGGCGAGAGCCAGCCGCTCGTCTTCGGCGGCGAGGCGGAGATGGATCCGAACCGGCTCGCGTTCCAGCCGCTGCCGGAAGGCAACGGCGGCGAGGCGGAGGAGTTGTGGGGCCTTCGCGCAGCGGATCCGCAGGCCCGGACGGGGCAGGCGGGGCCGTCCAGCGCGAAGGGCACGGGCGCGAAGGGCGATGCGACGGCGGGACCGACCTCCGGTCCGCTGCTGCCTCGCAACCGCGACCTGGTGAAGCGGTACTTCGGTGGTCCGTAGTCCAGAAGGGGGAAACGACGTGGCAGCGGAGCTTCTGAGTCCCGCCGAAGCGCAGGGCGCGGCGGACGTGGCGTCCCGGCTCAAGGCCGGGCTCAACCAGGTGATGCTCGACCAGGAGACGGTCGTCGAGCAGGTCGTGACAGCAGTGCTCGCCCGGGGCCACGTGCTCCTGGAGGGCCTGCCCGGCCTGGGCAAGACGGAGCTGTGCAAGGCCCTGGCGCGGCTGTTGTCGCTGCCCTTCCGCCGCATCCAGTTCACCCCCGACCTCCTGCCCGGCGACATCACCGGCACCTATGTGCTGGAGGGCGAAGCGCGCCGCGACTTCGTCTTCCGCGAGGGCCCCCTCTTCGCGAGCCTCGTCCTCGCGGACGAGATCAACCGCTCCAGCCCCAAGACGCAGTCCGCGCTGCTGGAGGCCATGCAGGAGCGGTCCGTGACGGTGCTGGGCCAGACGCGGCCCCTGCCCGACCCCTTCTTCGTGCTCGCCACGCAGAACCCCATCGAACTCGAGGGCACGTACCCGCTGCCCGAAGCGCAGCTGGACCGCTTCCTCTTCCGCATCCTCGTGCCGCCCGTGGGCGCCAGGACACTGCGCACCCTGCTCACCACGCGCGTGCGCGGCGCGCCTCCCGCGCAGGAACCGGTGCTGGACGCGGAGGGCCTGTCGCGCCTGTTCGCCGCCGTGGACCGCGTGCACCTGCCCGGCCCGGTGGCGGACTTCATCGGCCGGCTGGTGGAGGCGTCCGATCCGCGCCAGCCCTCCGCACTGGAGCCCGTGCGCCGCTTCGTGCGCTTCGGCGCGAGCCCTCGCGCGGCGCTGGCCCTGGCCGCCGCGGGCCGTGCTCGCGCGCTGCTCGAGGGCCGGCCCAACGTGGGCTTCGATGACGTGGTGGCCGCCGCGCCCGCCGCCCTCAACCACCGCCTGGTGCTCGCCTACGAGGCGTCGCTGGAGAAGGTGTCCGCGCCGGACGTGGTGCGCGAACTGCTCAAGGCCACGCCCGAGGTGCCCCGTGGCTAGCCGCGCGCCCCTGGCCTTCGCCGTGCTCCTGGGGGCCCTGCTCTGGACGGGCCTGCCGGGCGCTCCCGGAGGGACGACGGCGTTCGCCACCAGCCCGGCGGTGGAGGCGCGGGAGGCGGAGCCTCAGGGCAGCGGCTACCGCGAGGTGGTGGAGACGACGGAGAGCCTCCCCACCCAGGGCGACCTCAAGGCCACCATGCGCGTCGTCACGCTCGTGCCGACCCGGGGCTACACGCCCATCCAGGTGACGGTGCACAACACCGGCGGCCAGCCGCGCCCGGTGCGTCTGTCCATCCACTCGCAGGGGCGCGTCATGGAGCGCTCGCTGGAGCTGGGCCCCCGCGAGCGCACCGTCACGTGGCTGCTGATGCCCGCGGACCTTCAGTCGGGGACCCTCCACCTGGACTCGCCCGGGATGGACACCGCGTCCCGGGGGTTCTACCTGGACGGCTACCGGGGCGCCCGCGTGATGGTGCTGGGCGACGTGAAGGCCTTCGAGGCGGCGACCGCCCTGAGCCGCGCGCCGGAGAACATGGAGCCGCTCGTCGCCACGCGCTTCGTGGATCCGCACACCGCGCCGCGCGAGCTGGCGGCCTACGCGGGCTACGACGCGGTGCTGGTGGCGGTGCCGGCGGACCAGGTGCCCGACGACGTCTGGGCGGTGCTGGAGACGTTCGCCGTGACCGGCGGAAAGCTGGCGCTCGGCCAGCCCCCCGCGAATCCGCGCCTGCGCTTCCCCCTTCTCCAAAATGAGAAGGTGGAGCTGTCACCCTACGGCTTCGGCTTCGTGCGCCAGTTCCACGACTGCCGGAAGCAGACCCCAGGCTGCGGCTTCAACCTCTGGGAGGATACGTCGCGGTCCCCCGCCGTGGTGGTGCCCGCGGGCCCGCCGCCCCGCTGGGAGCGCTACAGCATGCTCAGCGACGGGCGCCTGCCGCTGCTGTCGAGCGCCCGCGCGCCCGTGGGACGCTTCATGCTGCTCATCTTCCTCTTCGTGCTCGCGGTGGGGCCCGGTGGGTGGATGCTCGCCCGGCGCAAGGGGCCGCTGGCGGTGCTCATCGCCGTGCCCACGCTGGCGCTCCTCACGAGCCTGGGGCTGGTGGCGTGGTCCGTGCTGGTGGACGGCTTCAGCGTGCACGCCGCGCGCTACAGCCTCACGCTGCTGGACCGCGAGCGGTCCCGAGCGGTGACGGTGGGCCTCAACGCCTGGTACGCGAACCTCGCGGAGGACAGCGTGCGCATGCCCGCCTCCAGCGTGCTGCTGGCCTCGGAGTCCTCGACGGGGCAGGAGGATCCGCCTCGCCTCCTGGACTGGACGAACGGGCTGGTGGTGAAGAACAGCTTCCTTCCCTCGCGCAGCTACCGCGAGTGGGGCGAGGTCGCGGTGGTCTCCTCGCGCGCGCGGCTGACGGCGCACAAGACCGACGGCGGCGTGCAGGTGCAGAACGCGCTGGGGGCTCCCTTGAAGGGCGGCACGTTGAAGCTGGACGGCCAGCTCTATGTCCTGCCGGAGCTGGCGGACGGCGCGGAGGGGCTGGCCCCGCCGGAGGAGGCGGAGGCCGGGGAGGTGGACCTGCTGGGCCTGGAGCACGAGCCACGCATGCGCTTCCAGGACGCGGTGGCGCCCCTGCTCCAGGAGTTGGAGGACGGGGCGTTCGTGGCGCGGCTGGGCGGGCGTGGCTTCACGCCCACGGCGGCGCTGGACGTGGAGCTGGATGCCGCGCTGCACGTGGTGCGCGGTCAGGTCGAGGAGGCACGACGATGAGCCTGCTGGAGGTGAAGGGGCTGCGGCGCGACTACGGGGCGCTGCGCGCGGTGGACGACGTGTCGTTCACGCTGGAGGCCGGCGGCATCCTGGGCTTCATCGGGCCCAACGGCGCGGGCAAGAGCACCACGCTGCGCATCCTGGCCACGCTGGACGTGCCCACCGCGGGCACGGTGCTGCTGGACGGCACGTCGCTGGTGGACGCGCCGGACCAGGCCCGGCCGCTCTTGGGCTACATGCCGGATCGCTACGGCACCTACGACGACGTCACCGTGAGGGAGTTCCTGGACTTCTTCGCGCGCGCGTACGGACTGAAGGGCGCGCAGCGCAAGCAGCGCGTGGACTCGGTGATGGAGTTCACGGGGCTGGGACCGCTGGCGCACAAGCTCACCACGGAGCTGTCCAAGGGCATGCGCCAGCGCGTGGCCCTGGGGCGCACGCTGCTCCACGACCCGCGGCTGCTGCTGCTGGACGAACCGGCGGACGGGTTGGACCCGAGAGCGCGCATCGAGCTGCGGGAGCTGCTGCGCGCGCTGGCGGATCAAGGCAAGGCGGTCATCATCTCCAGCCACATCCTCACGGAGCTGGCGGAGATCTGCGACAGCTGCGTCATCATCGAGCAGGGGCGCCTGCTGGCCCAGGGCAAGGTGGAGGACCTGCTGCGCCAGAGCGCGGGCCCGTCCCGCGGGATGGAGCTGACGGTGCGGCTGGCGGCGCAGGGCGAAGAGGCCGAGGCGCTCTGGTCGCGCACGGAGCGCACGCTGCTGGAGCAGCCGCGCGTGAAGGACGTGGCGCGCGAGGCCAGCGCGCTGCGCGTGCGGCTGGAGCTGGAGGCGGACGCGGGGCTGGCGCAGGCGGAAGCAGCCGCAGCGGCGCTGCTCGCGGCGCTGGTGTCGCAGGGGCTGCCGGTGTGCGCGTTCAGCCCGCGCGAGCGCAACCTGGAGGACGCGTTCATGACGGTGACGAAGGGGAGGGTGGCGTGAGCACGCAAGCGAGTCCCGCGTCGGGCGCGGCCGAGTCCGCCCCCTCTCCGGGTGTCCCCGCAGCGGCGTCCGACCGGTGGGAGCGGTGGGGTGACCGGCTCAACCCGCTGGTGGTGAAGGAGGTGCGGCAGGGGCTGCGCACGCGCGTCTTCTGGGTGAGCTTCGGGCTGCTGCTCGCGGCGTGCCTGGTGCTGTCGCTCATCGCGTTCGCGAACACGCACGACAGCACGTACACGCGCGAGGGGCGGTCGTACTTCTTCTCCTTCTTCGTGTGCCTGGCGCTGGTGCACTTCGGCCTCATCCCCTTCAACGCGTACCGCTCCCTGGCGCGCGAGCGCGAGGACGAGACGTGGTCGCTGCTGCTGCTCACGGGGCTGGGGCCCCGGCGCATCCTGCGCGGCAAGGTGGCGTCCTTCCTGGTGCAGGCGGTGCTGTACGCGTCGGCGGTGGGGCCGTTCCTGCTGTTCAGCTACTTCCTCAACGGCATCGACCTGCCCACCATCCTGATGGTGCTGCTGCTGGGCGGGGCGTGGCTGGTGTTCCTCACGCTCGTGTCGGTGTGCGCGGCGACGCTGGCGGACAGCCGGATGGGACGGGCCGCGGTGCGGTTCGCGCTGGTGGCCGTGCTGGTGGTGACCTTCTTCCAGGCGCTGACGTTCACCTTCGTGGTGACGAACGAGCGCGGCAGCGGGTTCTCGTTCGACCGGAACTTCTTCCTCGGGCTGGGCGCGGCGTTCTGGCTCCTCTTGTCGGACGGGTGGCTGGTGTTCGAGACGGCGGTGGCGCGGCTGTCGCTGGTGACGGAGGACTACACGCGCCATCCCCGGCGGGCGTTGGTGGTGCAGGTGGTCCTGACGTTCCTGGGGATGACGGCGGTGTGGTGGCTCATGGACCGGGATGACGACATCCCCGGGGTGATGGGCATCCTCGGAGGGCTGCACCTCATCTTCGCCACCCTCTTCGTGGCGACGGACGTGGACGGGCAGTCGCGGCCGCTGCGCTCGGGCACCCGGGCGTGGACGCTGTTCAGGCCCGGGGCGCTGCGTGGCTTCCGGCTGTCGGTGCTGCTGCTGGTGGGGTGGGCGGTGGGGTGCGGG
>NZ_RAWC01000292.1:0-9200 GCF_003611685.1 Corallococcus sp. CA049B
CTCTTGGGTCGGGAGTGGCCACGTCCTATTATTTCTAAGCCGCCCCCGGCCCACGTCGAGCGTGGTGAGGCCCACCGTTCGCTGCCTCACTGCCCCCTCAGGCGAGCACTACCCCGTGAACGCTTACCCTCACCGTTCATGATGAAGCCATCTCAGCGCACCCGACCCGGTTCGAGCGGTATCTGGTCTGCGACGTCTGCGGAGCACGCAACGTGATGCTCATGCGGGAGTAGCTCACCCCGCCAGCGGCAACCCGTCCGTGGACTCCACCAGGACGTTGCCGGGCACCCAGCCCATCAGCCCGGTGGACGACCTCACCAGGTAGAGGACCTCTCCCTTCGCGGGGACGCTCGCGGCCAGCACCTTCACCTTCGTGCCCTGCGCCGTCGTGGCCACCACCGCGGAGCCCGTGCGGCTCTGCGTCAGCGGGAAGGACTTCTTCACCGTGGCCGTGACCTCCTCGCCCGGCGCGTACGTCACCGCGTACAGCTCCTGCGGCACGTGCACCAGCTTCCACGCCTTGCGGTCCAGCGTGTACTTGTCCCGCTTCTGCCAGAAGCCCATCCACCTATCGACCAGGACGATGCCGTTGCCCTTCGCCTCCGTCAGCGCGTGCACGTCCCCCAGCAGCTTCACCGCCTTGCCGTCGTAGCCGTAGACGAAGTAGCGGTGGCCGTCGTCCATGTCCCCCAGCGTCTGGACCCGCAGCTCCTTCCACTTGTCGCCCGTGTCCAGGTCCACCACCTGGAAGCCCGGGACCTCGTTGCCGGCCGCGTCGCCCTTCAACGTCGCGCCGCCCACCTTCAACGTGAACTTCCCGTCCGCCCCCGCCGTGAGCGCCACCGCCTCCGGCTTGCCGTCCCCGTCCAGGTCCACCTGCGCGGACTTCACGAACTCACTGTTCTGCGCGAACGCCGGTGCACCGGCGAACAGCGCGGCGGAGGACAGCACGGCCAGCAGGGATGTCTTCACGGGAGCAAGACCTCGGTTGGAGAACAGGACCGCGCCACGCTAGCCGCCCGAACGGCGGAAGCGCCCCCGGAAGTGCTGGTCCAGATACACCTCCGCGTGCGCCAGGGATTCTCGTGTCTCAGGAGCCAGGGTCAGCGAGGCCGCGGCCACCCGGGCCTGACGCATCGCGGGACCCCTTCCGCCCTCAGCGGAACCCACACCTCGCACCACCGCGTCCACCTTCGCGTGCGCGGTCTCCACCACGCCCTTCGCCTCCTCCAGGGACACCTCTCCCTCCGCCAGCGCGTTGAACAGCTGGCAGCGGTAGCGGCGGCAGGCCTCCGGGCGCTCCGCGTAGACCGTGCAACACAGGCCCTCCAGTGCGGCGCAGCGCTGGGGCAGCACCGCCGTGCCGTCCTCCTTCACCGCCAGCGACAGGCCTCGCTGGCGCAGGGCCTCCGCCTCGGGGGGCTTGAGCGGCACCTGGGTGAAGAGGGTGCCGTCACAGCACATGCCGCAGTGGAGACAGAGGGTGGAGAGGGCGGAGGACATGGCGTGCCTGGAGGGATAACGCCTCGCGGGGAGGCGAGTCATCCCCGACGTGTGTCGCACCGGCCTCCGTCCCTCGAAGGCAGGTCATGTGTCACCAGTAGACATGCGACATGTCCCTTGTGTTCCATGTGTCGGAATCACCCTGTGTTTCCGGGGTCCGCACGACCCGAGGGGAGGGACAGAGCTGAACCTGTCTCGGAAGGCCATGCGCCTGTCCGTAAAGGAAATCCCCGAGTCGTGAGAAACCAATTCGCGACAGTCCAACGCGTGGCCGCCAATCCAGCCCGAAGGTCTAAGTGCACAAGGGACGAAGGATCTCCACTCTGTGGGAATCCGAGTTCCCCGGGTCACGCGTAACTGGGGACAACACAGTTTCTTCGGACGTCGTAAGATCATGCCCCGTAGGACATCAGGGAGCCCCCGCATGCACACTGACACTCACGACGCGCCGGCCGGCCGCGAAGCCCTCCTCGGATACCGGGTGGGGACCGAGCTCAGCGCAGCGGCCTCGTTTGGCGCGGACTTCTCCCCCGGACGTCTGGTGCAGCTGTCGCTGGAGCACCTGACGCTCCACCTGGAGTCGCGCGCGGTGCCCCGCAAGGGACAGGCCGCGTCCGTGGTGGTGGGTGAGGGCGAGCGGTGGGCCACCGCGCTGGACGCGGAGGTGATTGGCGTCAACGCCATGCGCCCGGAGGTGAGCCTGCGCTTCGTCGCGCCGCCGCTGGACGCGGGCCGCCGCATCGTGGGCCTGTTGGAGTCGCTGCGTGACAACGGCCTCTTGCTCACGCCGGAGACGCGGCCCGTGTGGCGCGAGCAGATCGACCACGCGGACCGCGTCCAGCGCATCTGTGAAGCGCTCGCGTCCCGCCAGGCCCGCGGCGTGCTGCGCTCGCGCGATGGCCAGACCGTGGCGGAGGTCACCTGCGCCTTCTTCGAGCCGCTCCAGGACGCGTTCGGCTGGCAGCTGCACGGCGTGCTTCCCCCCGGGCCCCTCACCCTGGAGGCGTTCGGCTACTCCAGCGTGGTGCACTTCCAGGTGGACGCCGCGCGCGTGGAGGGCGGACTGCTCTTGATGCCGGCGCCCACGTCGCTGGTGCGCTTCCGCCACCGCTGGCTGCGCCGCACGCAGGCCCACGCGTCCTGCACCGTGGAGTTCGACCACCCGCTCTGGCCCCAGGTGCACGTGCACCGCGGCCTGCTGGATGTCTCCTACGAAGGCCTGTCCTTCCTCACCGAGCCCGGCGAGGACCTGATGTACCCGGGCCTGCGCCTGCCGGTGATGGAGGTCGGGCTGGAGGGCCACGCGCCGGTCCGCCTGCGCGCGGAGGTGCGCAACATCTCCAGCACGCCCCACGGCCGCCGCTGCGGCGTGAGCGTCCGGCCCCTGGACGCCGAAGGGGCCCGCGCGTGGCGCGCGCTGGTGGAGGCCCAGGCCCACCCCACCACCCAGGTGGAGGGCGACTGGAACGACGCCACCTGGAAGCTCTTCGAGCGCTCCGGCTACTTCCGCCTGCCGGGCAAGGAGCCGGAGAAGTTCGTCAGCCTGCGCGACCAGTTCTCCCGCACGCAGGACAAGCTCCAGGAGGCGCCGCTGCTGGGCTACCGCGTGGTGCGCCCCGCGGAGGACGGCATGGAGGCCACGCTGTCCGTGCTCAAGCCCTACGCGGGCAGCTGGATGGCGCACCAGCTGGCGCGGCACCAGCCCCCGGGCAGCCGCTCCACCGCGCGCGAGGCCCTGCGCGACATCTACCTGCGCGGCTACGAGCCCACCCAGGCGGACCCGGAGGTGAAGTGGTTCTTCGCCTACTGCGAGGCGAACGTGCGCTGGGTGCGCTACACGAAGTTCGACTTCGCCACCTGGTACGCGCACACCGGCCAGACGTGCCTCGTGCCCTTCCGCCTGATGGAGGGCGAGGTGGACAGCACCTGGACGCAGCCCGCGAACATCACCCTGGGCGCCCCCACCCAGGAGGAGCGCGCCAGCTTCTTCGCCCGCGTGGCCGGCACCCGCCCGGAGGCCTACCGCGAAGCGCTGGACCTGGTGCCGGAGCGCTTCGACCTGGAGACCACGCGCACCGGCTGGGGTGACGCGGGCCTGTCCCGCGAGCGCGAGCTGGTGGTGGCCCGTCATGAAGGCCGCGCCGTGGCCTTCGCGGTGTTCGAGTCCGCGCAGCCGGGCTTGAACCTCTTCAACGTGCTGGACGGCGTGCGCCTGGTGCCGCTGGAGGACGACGCGCGGCCGGAGGTGCAGGACGCGTTCGTGGCGCTGCTGGGCCGCGCGGCGGAGTGGTACCGCGCGCGCGACCGCAAGGTGTTCGTCCACTACGTGGAGGCCACCTGCGTGGAGTACGCGGAGCGCGTGTCCCTGGCGGACCTGGGCGACGGCAAGCTGTGGGTGATGTCCGCCCGCCTGCTGCCGGAGTTCCTGGAGCACCTCTGCGAGTCCACCACGCCGCGCGCGGCTTGATGGACTCGCGGGCGGGGGGGCCCTGGAGCAGCGGCTAGAGCCCTTCGTCGTCCGGGTCCGGATAGGACTCCAGCTCCTCTTCCTCCTCCTCCACCGGGGCGGGCGCCTTGGCGTGGCGCCCCTTGCCGCCCTTGGTTTCGCGCGCCGGAGCGCCGAAGTCCGAGTCCGGGCCCACGATGTAGCCCTGGCGCCCCTGCTGGATGCGGCGCAGGAGCCCCTCCTGCTCCAGCGCCTCCAGCAGCCGCGCGAAGGTGGAGAAGCCGTGGTCGCGCTCGTCGAAGTCGGGCTCCTTGCGGACGATGGTCTCCTTGACGAGTGACGGGTTGAGCGGACCGGTCGCTCGGCGCATCAGGCTCTGCACCACCTCGCGCGCGACGGCGGGCACCTCCGCCTTGGGCTTGCCGCCCTTGGACTCGCCGCCTTCCTTGCCGCTGGCCTTGGCGTCGTGGCCCTTGTCGTGGCCCTTCCCGCCCCGCTTGCCGCCCTTGCCCTCGTCGCCCTTGCCGCCCCGGCCGCCGTGGTCCTTGTCCTTGTGCGAGGACTCGCCCCGGTGCTTGGGCTTCATGTAGATGAACTGGTCGCACGCCCGCACGAACATCTGGGAGCTGGCCTCGCGCACGGCCAGGCCAATGACGGTGCGGCCGTTCTCACGCAGCTTGTACGCGAGCGGGCAGAAGTCGCTGTCGCCGGAGGCGATGACGAAGGTGTCGATCTGCTCGCGCGCGTAGCACAGCTCCAGCGCGTCGATGACCAGGCGCATGTCCGCGCTGTTCTTGCCGGCGCGGGTGGAGGGGGGCACGTCCACCAGCTCCACGCCCACGTCGTGCAGGCGCTGCTTCGCGTCCTCGAAGCGCGACCAGTTGCAGTACGCGCGGCGGAAGACGACCTTGCCCTGCTCCAGGAGCTGGTCCAGGGCGGGCTGCAGGTCGAAGTTGTTGGCGCTGATGCCGGTGTTGGTGACCAGGTTCTCGAAGTCGATGAAGAGGGCGATGCGGTGCTGCTCGTCGGTACGTCCAGCCAAAGGTGCCTCGTATTTGTATGCGAGCGGTCCTTGGCTCGCGTGCGCGCCACCCTACTGTGGGGAAGCAGCCTCACGCACGGCCCGTGTTCCGCCGCTGAACATTCAGTGCCACCCACCCTACGTTGGGACAGACCCCGGGGGCAGCGCCCCCGTGACACGGAGGTGGCACCATGATGCACGGATTCACCCGACGTTGGCGAGCCATGGCGTGGACCGCGCCAACGCTCGGCCTCTTGTTATGCGCGGGCCCCGCCCTGGCGAGTGAACCCACGGTCACCAAGGACGGCAACCAAGCCCCATTCATGCTGGGGAACTACACGGAGCCGGCGAGCACCAGCCCGTCCAACGCCGGGAACACCCTCCCCACCCTGACGCCGGACTTCGTCTCCCCGGGCGCGTCCGTGCGGCAGATCACCCCGGACCCGGACAAGATGCGTCAGGTCAGCGGGCCGGTGGTGAAGCGGTCCGGGATGATTTTGTACGTGCACGACGTGACCGGGCCGGTGGTGCCGCTGGACATGACCAACCTGACCATCCACAAGCAACCGGAGAAGGGGCAGCAGGTCCTGGCCCTCTACCAGGTGGACCAGACGGACAACGTGGCCCTGTCCCTCCAGGGGGAGAAGCTGGACTAGTCCGGCTTCGCGCCGCCGCGCACCTCGTCCAGGACGCTCAGGTCCACGAGCCCCGCGACGTCGTCACTGGGGATGAAGCCCAGGGACTTCGCGTGCTCGGCGGACGTCTTCAGCGCGGCGGGCACCGGGTCCAGGCTCGGCTCCAGGCGGGAGAACGCGTCCTGGAGCACGGGCGCCTTCAGGGGCTTGCGCGTGAGCTGGCCAAAGGCGGCGTTGACGGACGTGGCGAAGGCCGCCGGGTCCGCGCGCCAGCGCTCGGTGAGCCGCACGTGGATGCGCAGGAGCGCCGCGATGCGCGGGCGCTGCGTCTCCAGCACCTTCTTCGTCGTCACCACCACCGTGGTGGGGAAGCGCTTGTCCGGCCAGAGGTCGCGCTCGTCCACCAGGATGTGGCCGCCCCCTTCGGCGAGCATGCGCGCCCCCCAGGGCTCCGGCACCCACGCCCCCTCGATGGCGCCCTGGAGGTACTGCGCCAGGATGTCCGGGTTGCTGATGGGAATCACCTGCACGTCGCCGCCCGCGTCCGTGGAGATGCTCAGCTTCTGGGCCTTCAGCCAGGTGCGCAGGGCGATGTCCTGGGTGTTGCCAAGTTGTGGGGTCGCCAGCTTCTTGCCCTTGAGCTCCGCGGCCGCCTTCACGTTCTTCACCACCAGCACCGCGCCGTCGTTCACCGCGCCCGCGATGATGCGCAGCTCCTTGCCGGCCTTGAGGTAACTGTTGATGGCGGGCCCCGGGCCCACGTAGGCCACGTCCACGGAGCCCGCCACCAGCGCCTCCATGGCCGCGGGGCCCGCGTTGAACTGGCGCACCTCCACGTGGCCCATGCCGGGCTGTGAACCGAAGAGCCCCTCCGAGTTCGCCACCAGCGCCTGCGCGTGCGTGATGTTGGGGAAGAAGGCCACGCGCAGGGGCGCGTTGGCGCCGGAGGGCGTGTCCTTCTTGCAGGACGTGACACCCGTCAGGAGGACGACGCAGACACCGAGGAGCAGCGACAGCGGACGCGCGGAAGCCATGGTGCGTCACGCTATTGGAGATTCCCCACCTGTTATCAATGCCCGCGAGGGCAGAAGCGTCTTTCGGCTCACACGGACGCCGTCAGGCCCCACCGGCGCCGCAGGCGCGTCTCCACCGTCTGGAAGAGGACGCGGTCCACGGTGATGCCAATGAGGATGATGGCCAGCATCACCGCCATCACCTGCGACACGTCCATCAGCTCGCGGCCCATGGTGAGCAGCTGGCCCAGGCCGCCGGAGACGAAGAGCAGCTCGCCCGCGAGCAGCGCGCGCCACGCGAAGCTCCACCCCAGCTTGAGGCCGGTGACGATGCCGGGCAGCGCGCCGGGCAACAGCACGCCGAAGTAGAAGCGCAGGCCCCGCACGCCCAGGGTGCTGGCCACGCGGGCCAGCTGCGGGTCCAGGCCGTTGACCGCGTCCTCGGTGGCGATGGCGATGCCCAGCACGCTGCCCATCACCACCACGAAGAGGATGGCGCTGTCGTTGAGGCCGAACCACAGCAGGGCCAGCGGCAGCCAGCAGATGGAGGGCAGGGCCTGCAGGCCCATCACCACCGGCTTCACCGCGTTGCGGAAGAAGGACAGCCGCGCGATGCACAGCCCCAGCGGCACGCCGATGCCCACGGACATGACATAGGCGTGCGTCAGCCGGCCCAGCGAGCGCAGCGTGGCGCCGCCCAGCTGTCCGTCGCGGGCCATGGCGATGAGCGTCTGGACCACCTCCAGCGGGCCGGGGAACAGGTGCCTGTTCCACACGCCCGAGCGCGACAGCCCCTGCCAGAGCGCGAAGAGCAGCGCGATCATCCCCAGCTTCTGCGCCCACTTCAGCATGGCGGTGTCCCCTCTAACGGCCGGTCACGACGCTTGGGCGAGGCAGGCTGGACGGCGTGCGCGTGCGGCGCTGCACGGGCTCCGCGGGCGGAGCCTCCGCGGCGTGCCCCTCCGCGGCGCGCAGGCGGTGGCGGATGTCGCGCGCCATGGCGTCCAGGGACGGGTCCTCCAGCGAGCGCGGCATGGGCAGGTGGATCTCCAGGTCCTCCACCACGCGGCCCGGCCGGGGCGCCATCAGCACCACGCGGGTGCCCAGCATCAGCGCCTCCTGCACGTCGTGGGTGACGAACACCACGGTCTTGCCGGAGCGCAGCCAGATGGCCTGCAGCATCTCCTGCATGTGCACGCGCGTCTGGGCGTCCAGCGCGCCAAAGGGCTCGTCCATCAGCAGCACGGTGGGGTCCACCGCGAGCGCCCGGGCCAGGCTGGCGCGCATCTTCATGCCGCCGGAGAGCTGGTGGGGCAGCGTGTCCTCGAAGCCCTCCAGGCGCACGCGCTGGATGAAGGCGTCGGCCCGCGCGCGGCGCTCGGCGCGGGGCACGCCCCGGGCGCCCAGCGCGAAGGTGATGTTGCCGCGCACGGTGAGCCACGGGAACAGCGCGGCCTCCTGGAACATCAGCAGCCGGTCCGGCCCGGGCCCGTGGATGGGCTTGCCGTCAATGGCCACGCGGCCACCGGTGGGCACCACGTGGCCGGCGAGCGCGTAGAGCAGCGTGGACTTGCCGCAGCCGGAGGGGCCGAGCAGGCAGACGAACTCACCCGAGCGGACGTTGAGGTTCACGTCCTTCAGCGCCACGACCTTGTTGGCGTAGTGGTGGTCCAGCTGGGCGATGGAGATCTTCGCCCGGTCCGCTTCCACGTTCGCGGGCCGCAAGAGGTGCGGCGCCGCCCGGCGCAGGCCCCGCATCCGCTCGATGAGGCGTCGAAACATTCGCCACAACCTATTCACCTGCCCCGCGGTCGCACAGGAGGGGCCTGGAAGCGGGCAGGCGCCTTTCACTGTAGGACAGGAAGTGAAGTCCGCGGCGCCCGTCCGGCTGCTTTTCGGCGCGCTCTGTCGTCCGTCAGGGGACGGCGGCCCGCTCCGCCTTGCGGTGCGCCAGCGTGCGGGAGAGCAGCCACAGGCTCAGGGCGAGCACGCCCAGGCCCACGCCAGAGAAGGCGCCGCCCACGCGCAGCGACGCCTTGCGGTCGTCCTGGAACACCGCGAGCGCGTCCGTGCGGGGACCCGTGAGGTAGCGCCGCACGGTGTCCGCGAAGGCCTGGGCCTCCGGCTCCTCCTGCGTCCACTGGTAGGCGAGCGGCTGGACGCCGGAGGTCGTCTGCAGCTGGGCGCGGAAGATGGGCGCCGCGCCCTTGCGGGTGCTGCGGCTGCGGGCCACCTCCACGCCCTGGATGTCCCCGGGCGCGTAGCGGCCCACCTCCTCCTGGCCCAGCCAGCTGGAGCGGCTGAGGACGCACGGGCCCCGGGGTTCGCATCTCAGGTCCATGCGCGCGTTCTGGCCGAGGAAGAACACCCCCAGCACCAGGAAGGGCAGGGCGAGCATCAGGAAGGCCGTGGCACCGATGGCGGTGGCGCGGCTGCGTCGGTAGGCGGGGGGCGCACGCACGGCCTGTTTCTATAGACCCGCGCGCCCCAGGGGGGCAGCGCTTTCGAGTGTCGCCCTCCAGGCAGGCGGGCGGCCCAAGCTGTTCAGCGGCGGTCCCCTCTGGTGGGCGGGGTGGGGAAAC
>NZ_RAWC01000293.1:0-9137 GCF_003611685.1 Corallococcus sp. CA049B
TCCCGGCGGCGGACGCTCCCGGCCGCCGGGGGCGGGGCCGTGATAAAGGGCCACAGCGTGCGTACCTTCTGCATCAAGTGTCTGCGTCCTGAAAGCGCGTGCTACTGCGCGCATGTCCCCCAGCTCCAGACGCGCACGCGCGTGGTGTTCCTCCAGCATCCGCGGGAGCGGCGCGTGGCCATTGGCACGGCGCGCATGGCTCACCTGTCGCTGACCAACTCGGAGCTGCACCGGGGCGTGGACTTCACCGGCCACGCGCGGCTGGAGGAGCTGGCGAAGAACCCCGAGCGCGTCGCGGTGCTCTTCCCGGGCGAGGACGCCATCACCGTGGAGGAGGCCCAGGCGAACCCGCCAGAGACGCTCATCGTCGTGGACGGCACCTGGCCGCAGGCGAAGAAGGTGGTGATGCGCAACCCGGTGCTCGCGGCGCTGCCGCGCATCGGCTTCGTGCCTCGCCGCCCGAGCAACTACCGCATCCGCGCGGAGCCGGCGGACCACTGCGTCTCCACCATCGAGGCGGTGGCGGAGATATTGGGCCAGCTGGAGGGCAAGCCCGAGTACTTCGACCGCATGCTGGGCGCGTTCGAGTTCATGGTGGACACGCAGCTGGAGCGCCAGGAGACGCGCACGGGGCCCAACCGCCGCCGCATCTACAAGGGCGAGTGGCGCCCGCCGCTGGAGCTGCGCTCGCTGGCGGATGCCGCGGACCGGCTGGTCCTCTTCTACGCGGAGGCGAACGCGCACCCGCTGGAGGCGGGCATCCCGCCGGAGCTGGTGCACCTGGTGGCGGTCCGCTACGCCACGGGCGAGCGCTTCGAGGCGGTCATCGCGCCGGAGCAGCCGCTCGCGCACAGCACGTCGCTGCACGTGGAGCTGCTGGAGGAGGAGCTGCGCGCCGGTGAGCCTCGTGCCCAGGCGCTGGCCCGCTTCGAGGCGTTCCTGCGCCCGGATGACGAGCTGACGGTGTGGACCACGTTCGCGCTGGACCTGCTGTGGGGCAGCGGCCTCGGGCGCAGGTCCGCGCGCAACGTGCGGCTGGCCACGGCGCGGGCGCTCAAGGGCAAGGCTGGCGGCGTGGAGCAGGCGGTGGAGCTGCTCAAGGCGCCGGAGGTGGCGACGTGGGCCCGGGGCCGCGCGGGCCGCCGCATCAGCGCGCTGGAGTCCGTGACGCGCGAGCTGGTGGCGCGTGGCAACGCGACCGAGCCGCCCGCGAAGCTGCCGCGCACCGGCTCCGAGGGCTGAAGGCGGCTTACTGGCCCAGGCGCGCGGTGCCGACGCTGGCGTTCAGCGTGGTGGAGCCGGCGCGCCAGGGACGGGCCTGCTCGCGGACCCAGCGGCCCATCCGGGCGACGAGGTAGCAGCCCACCAGCAGCGCCACGGACACGCCCAGCGCCGCCGCCATGCCCAGCCGGGGGCCGATGCGCTGCGCGAGGCCCGCGATGTCCGCCCAGCCGTACACCACCGGCAGGTGCAGCACGTAGATCCACAGCGACAGCCGTCCCAGCGGCGCCAGCAGGCCGCTCACCCGCCGCGGCAGCAGGTTCACGACGCCCAGCACCAGCAGGCCCTGCGCCACGCGGTACATCACCATCGTGGGACTGGTGGGCGTCCACTCCACGGGCACCCAGCGGGTGAGCGCCAGCAGCGCTCCTCCCAGCGCGAGCAGCGCGAAGCCCTGCGCCAGGCCCGGCTTGAGCAGGTGCAGCAGGTGCGCGGCGAACGCGCCCGCGAAGAAGAAGCCCGCCCAGGGGAAGAACGGGAAGCGGCTGCCCTCCCCATTGCCAATGAACTGCTGCAGCGGCACCGGCAGGTGCGCGCCCGCGCTCCACATCCCGGCGCTCGCCAGGGGGATGCCCACCGCCAGCCCGCCCAGGAGCAGCGCCCGGGCGCCCCGGTGCGGCGTCACCACCAGCGCCATCGCGCCCAGGAGCAGCGCCGCGCCAATGCACTGGAGCGCGTCGAACTGGAACACCTTGCGCAACATGGCGTCGGAGAAGCCCAGCTCGCGCACCGCGCCCCAGCCCGGCCAGTGCAGCAGGTAGCCCAGGAAGAGCAGCAGCAGCGCGCGGCGGAACCGGCGGCCGAAGGAGTCCTTCGCGGCGCCCGGCTTCGTGCCCAGCGCCATCACCACCGCCCAGCCGCTCACCAGCAGGAACAGCGGCGCGGTGATGCCCCGGAGCTTCCAGTACTCCTGGACCCACGGGTGGTCCCGGAACGCGGGCGCCAGCAGCGCGTCCAGCGTGTGACCCATCACCATGGCGAGCACGGCCAGTCCGCGCGCGCCATCCAACGCGGGGTGCCGGGTCTGCCGGAAGCTGAGCGAGGGACCGAATCCTTTCAAAGCGAGCCGAGCATAAGCCCACCCATGGGCCTCGTCTCCAAAACGCACCCACCGTGGGGGCTGGCAGGCGCGGGAACGCACCGGATTTTCACTCCCAGCCCAGGTCGCGTCCTCCGCGCGGGGTGCTACAGGATGGATGCATGTCCGCCCGCTCCGCGCTCGCCGCCCTCGTGCTCCTCGCTGTCCCGGCCTCGGGCCGCGCCGCGTCTGGTGATGACTGGTTTGGCAGCGACAAGCCCAAACACTTCATGGCGTGCGCGGCGGCCACGGGCGTGGGCTACGGCGCGGGCGCCGTCCTCTTCGATTCGCCGGGCGCGCGGGCGCTCACAGGTGTGGGACTGGGATTGGGCGTGGGGTTGGGCAAGGAGGTCTACGACAAGGCTCGCGGCAGCGTCTTCTCCGTGAAGGACCTGGCGTGGGACGCCGCTGGCACCGCGACGGGGCTACTGGCCTCGTTCCTCGTGGACCGGTTCATCACCGAGGTGCTCCTGTCCCCGCCCCAAAGCGTCTCCTCCGCCGGGCGTGGCGGCGGGAGCGTCCGGGCGCGCGCGGCGCTCCACGAACTTCAAGAGCAGGTCGCGCTGCAGCCGGGGCTCCACCAGCAGCAGGCGGCCTTCGGGATCCTCGGTGTCGGAGACGAGCACGGTGACCTGCCGGCGCGGGCACTGGTTCATGCAGCCGGTGGGCGTGACGCGCACCTGACCGGCGAGGCCCCGCTCGGCCAGCTCCCCCTGGAGCCAGCGCGGCAGGTCCTGCCCGCCGCTCCGGGCGCTCTTGCCCAGGCACTTGCGGCAGACGAGCACGTCCACCTCCCGCCCCTTGCCGCCCGTGTCTTTGTCCTGCATCCGCCGTCCTCCGTGGCGCCCCGCTTCCAGGCGGATGCGCCGCTGCGTGTCGCCGAGAGCTTGAAGGAGAAGAGGTAGCGGCGCGGGGACTGTTCCGCAGGAGCCCCGGGCCGCGTCCGCCGGGCCGCCGTCCGGGCAGGCGCTGCCGGACTGATGGAAGGGGAAAGTCCGCGCCGTGGGTGCGACGTTCCGTCTCGAAGCCAGCCGCCCGGGTCACTGGTACGGTGCGCTCCGCGCCGCATCCAGGAGGCTCTCCAACATGACGCGAAATCGACTGCTGCTCGGGTTCACCCTGTCGGTGATGGGGACGGGCTTGTTCGCCGGTTGTGAGCGCTCCCCGGACAAGGCTCCGGAGGCGAAGCCGCCCGCGCCCGCTCCGGTGGCGGAGCAGGCCCCTGCCCCGAAGCCGTCGGCGCCGGATGCCGCGGCGGTGGCGAAGCTGGCGTCGCACTTCTTCCAGGCGCCCCGCAACCAGGCCCCGCTGCCCGAGGACACCGCGGAGCAGGTGGCCCTGGGGCGCATGCTCTTCCACGAGCCCCGCCTGTCGAAGAACCACGACGTGTCCTGCAACAGCTGCCACGGCCTCGACACCTATGGCGTGGACAACAAGGCGCTGTCGGAAGGGCACAAGAAGCAGAAGGGCAGCCGCAACTCGCCCACCGTCTACAACGCGGCCCACCACATCGCGCAGTTCTGGGACGGCCGCGCCGCCACGCTGGAGGCCCAGGCGGAAGGGCCGATGATGAACCCGGTGGAGATGGCCATGCCGGACGCGAAGCGCGTCGAGGCCACGCTGGCCTCCATCCCCGAGTACTCCACGCGCTTCCGCGCCGCCTTCCCCAAGGGGAACAAGCCCGTCACGCTGGCGAACGCCGCCCGGGCGCTGGCCGCCTTCGAGCGCACGCTCACCACGTCGTCGCGCTTCGACCGCTTCCTCGCGGGGGAGCACGCGGCCCTGAGCGCGCAGGAGCAGCGCGGCCTGGAGGCCTTCGTCACCACCGGATGCACTACGTGCCACAACGGCCCGGCGGTGGGCGGCGCGTCGTTCCAGAAGCTGGGGCTGGTGGAGGCGTACCCGGCCCTCACCGACGCGGGCCGCTTCGACGCGACGAAGAACGAGGACGACCGGGGCTACTTCCGCGTGCCCACCCTGCGCGACGTGGAGATGACCGGGCCCTACCTGCACGACGGCAGCGTGAACGATTTGCCCGCCATGGTGCGCCTGATGGGGCGCTACCAGCTGGGCCGCACGCTGAACGACGGCGAGGTGGACGACCTGGTGGCCTTCCTCAAGAGCCTCACGGGCGAGCTGCCCCCCGCCGAGCGCATCTCCGCGCCGCCCCTGCCCCCCAGCACGAAGCGCACGCCCAAGCCGGACCCGTCGTAGCCTGCAGGAAACGTCGCGCCCCGCCCGGCGGGTGCTAAACCCTCGCGCCCATGACCTTCTTCTTCCATCTCCACTCGGGTCTTCGCTACCTGGTGCTGTTGTCCGGTGTCCTCGCGCTCGCGTTCTTCGCGTTCGCGGTCGCCACGAAGCGCCCGTTCGACAAGGTGGGGCGCATCCTCGGCGCGTCCTACTCCGGCCTGCTGCAGCTGCAGGTGCTCGTGGGCGTCGGCGTGCTGGTGACGCGCGGGTACTACCCGGCGCTCATCGGGCACATCGTGATGATGATCCTCGCGGTAGGCGCCATCCAGGGCCCCCTGGGCGCCACCCGGCGGCGCCTTCGGTCCGCGGAGGCCCCCGCCGCGGGGGAGCAGCCGCGCGCGGCGCCCAACTTCGTGCCCGTGCTGGTGGGCACGCTGGTGTCGCTGCTGCTCGTGGTGGGCGGCATCCTGGCCATCCGCCCGGGCCTGTTCGTCTCCACCGCGTTCTGAAGCGCGTGGGGGCAGCGAAGCGGCTGGGTTCTCCAGCCGCCTCGTGTGAGGCCTTTCGCTAGCGGCGGGCGCGCCGGCGCAGGGCCAGGGGCACGAGCAGCCCGAGGAGCGCGGGCAGCAGGCCGGGGCTCGCGTTGCAGCCGCCGTCCTCGTCCTCGCCGTCGTCCCCGGACGGGTCCTGCTCCGGGCCTGCGTCCGGAACGACGCCCGCGTCCGTGGTTCCGGTGCCCGCGTCCACGCTGGTTCCGGTCCCCGCGTCCGTCGTTCCACCGGTGCCCGCGTCCGTGCCGCCGCCCGTGTTCGCGGGGCAGTCACCCAGTGAGTGCTCCAGCGCTCCCAGCGTGGCCGAGGCGGGCCGGGCGCGCGCGCAGAAGTCCTCCGGCGCCAGCGTGTTCCGCGGGGCCGCGCCGATGAGCGACGACACGTCGCCCTTGAGCGTCAAGTCGCCCTTGAGCGGCGCCACGTACCAGGACGCGAAGGTGGTGGTGGTCACGTTCGAGCGGTTGTTGCTCTGGGTGCCGGTGGCGCTGTCGCGGTTGCGGATGACGCCCGTCAGGACGTTGCCCACGGCCTCGCCGGTGGACGCGGCGTAGCGGTAGTCCACGCCCGTCGTGCCGATGAACGTATTGAACAGCACGCGCGTGTTCGCGGCCTTGTTCAGGTACACCGCGACGTCCGAGCAGTTGGCCACGATGTTGTCGCGGATGATTCCGTCCGTGTGCTCCGGCGAGCACGGCACGCTCGGGTCGAAGGCCGGCGCGCAGTACTGATTGCCGGTGCCGCCACCGCCGAAGGACAGGCCGATGCGGGTGTCCCCCGCGGGCTGGTCCTTCACGCACAGGACGCGGTTGCGCTCGAAGAGGCCGCGCTTGCCGCCGCTCTTCATGAAGGCGCCGTAGGAGATGCCGCCCTGCTTGGAGAAGTCGTGCAGCTCGTTGTCGCGGACCACCCAGTCATCGCCGGTGTCGATGTTCAGCTTGGTGACGGGCGTGGACGTCGCGCGCGCGTGCGTGTCGTAGATTTCGTTGTTCTCGATGAGGCCCCGGTGCGGCATCTCCCACACGCCGCTGCCGTTCTGCGCCGCGTTCACCTTGAGCTGCGCGTTGAAGTCGCGCACGCGGCTGTTGCGCAGGACGAAGTTCTCCGCGTGGCCGGTGACGTGGAAGGCGTGCTCACAGTTCTGGTCGTTCGCGCAGATGCCCTCCACCGTGAGCCCGTCGAAGGTCCAGTACCGGCCGGACACCTTGAACCCCTCCTGCGCGTTGAAGCGCACGACGGCCGCGTGGCGGTTCTTCGCGCGCACGATGATGGGCGCGGCCTGGGTGCCCTCCGCCGCGCAGGTGAGGTTCGCGTTGACGGTGTACGTGCCGTCCTCCAGGACGAGCTCGTCGCCGGCCTTGGCGGACGAAAGCGCGGTCTGGAGCTCGGCCACGGAGGAGATGCTCTTCACGGCCGCGCTGCCCGTCAGCGGCAGCAGGAGCAGGGCGAGGGAAGCGGTTCTCAAGGGGGACTCCCGGTACGAAAAGGGGGGGCGCTGACGTTAGCGGATCCCCGCACGGGGCAGGCAGCCGGGCGGGCGCAGGCATTCCGGGCGCTTGGGAACCCGACTCCCCGTGAACACCTGTCCTTTCATGGCTCGCCAATCCAGAGGCTCGCGACGGGGACGGTCCATCCTGACGGTGTCAGCGCTCGCGGGGGTGCTGCTCACGGCCCCGGGCGCGTTCGCCCTCCCTTCCCAGGGACAGTCGCTGCCGGAGTTCTCCGCGCACGACCTGACGAACGGGAAGCATGCAAGCGAGGAGCTGAAGGGGCGCCCCACGCTGCTGGTCGTCATCACCGACAAGGATGCGGGCGCCCAGATGCGCGGATGGTTCGACGCGGCGGACCAGCACGTCCCGGACTCGGTGCACCGCCAGTCGCTCATCGCCCTCAAGCTGCCGTTCTTCGTCAGCGAGGGCGCCGCGCGGGGCAAGGCGAAGAACCAGGTGCCCCAGGCCTACTGGCAGGACACCTGGCTGGACAAGAACGGTGGCATGGCCAGGGCGCTGGGGCTCTCCCCCAGCGAAACCCCCTATGTCCTGGCGCTGGACGCGGACGGCCGGGTGCTGGCCAGCGTCCACGCCACCGTGGACTCGCAGGAGGCGCGGACCATCTGGTCCGCGCTCTCCCGGTGACGCGGAGAAGCTAGTAGCGCCCGCCGCTGTCGAGGATGGCCTGCAGCTGCGCCTTGTCGTTGGAGAAGGGGAACGCCTGGTACAGCTGGTAGCCGTTCTGCGGATCCAGCAGCGTGGGCCGCATCAGGCGCACCACCTCCAGCTTGTCGTTGGAGAAGGAGAACTGCCCCAGCACCGACAGGATGTGCGTCACGAGGAAGTTCTCGTTCGGGGCCACCTGCGACAGGATGCGCAGCTTCTCGCGCGGGAAGGACTCGCGCACCATCGCCTGGGTGATGCTGCGGAACTGCTGATCCGTGATGGGACGCACCACCGGCGGCGGGGGCGGCATCGGCTGATGCGGCCCCGGGGGCGGCAGGCCCGTGCCGTACGGCGCGGCGTCGGCCACGTACTCGCTCAGCTTGTCCAGCTCCTCCATGGCCTTGCGGATGCTGTCGCGGCCCTTGGCGTCCCTCGTGCGGGACATCGCGTCGCGCAGCGCCTTCTCCATCCGGTCGATGCGGCGCTCCGCCTGCTCCCGGTCGATGACGACCTGGTTGCTCGAGGGCACCGGCTGCGGCATCGGCACGGGGCGCGGCGTGGAGTGGCCCGGGGGCGGGGGACGGCGGAACTCGGCGCCGCCAGCGATGTTGACTGAGTCCGCCGCTTTGGGCTCCGTCTGGGCCAGGGCAGCGGCGGAGGAGAGCAGGACGACGGCGAGGGTCAGGGCCTTCATGGTGTGCATCCTTGGGGGTGTTCTTGCTTCCTCCCATCTGACGGGACAGAGGCCTGCTCATTCAAGCCCCCTCTCATCTTCCCCAGGAAGGCCCTGCCCTCAGGGCGTCTTCAGCCGCGCTTGGAGACGACCTGGCCGTCGGAGCCAATCTCGTAGACGAGCGGCACGCCGGTGGCGAGCTCCAGGCCCACCACCGTCTCACCGGACAGCTTGTCCAGGCGCATCACCAGGGAGCGGTTGGAGTTTCCGTGCGCCACGACGAGCACGTTCTTGCCCTGGCGCAGGTCGCCCGCGATGGCCCGGTCGAAGAAAGGCAGCACGCGCTTGGCGGTCATCTCCAGGGACTCGCCATTGGGGGGCGGCACGTCGAAGGAGCGGCGCCAGATGTGGACCTGCTTCTCGCCGAACTCCTTGGCGGCGTCCGCCTTGTTGAGGCCCTGCAGGTCGCCGTAGTGGCGCTCGTTGAGGGCCGCGTCGCGGATGACGGGCGGGCGCTGGCTCAGCGTGTCCAGCAGGATGGCGAGCGTCTCCTGTGCGCGGCTGAGGGCGGAGGTGTAGGCGACGTCGAACTTCAGGCCCTGGAGGGCGTCGGCGGCCTTGCGCGCCTCGTTGCGGCCCTGCTCGGTGAGGGGCACGTCCACGAAGCCGGTGAAGCGGTTCTCGTGATTCCAGAGGGACTGACCATGACGGACGAGGGCGAGGATGGGCATGGTCCCCCTGCTAGCCCAACCGGGGGCGGGGGGAAAAGAGGCAAGCCCCGTCCACCCGCCCGGCCCGTCGTCTTGCGGCCACGCGTTGGGGCGCGTTCAGCCGGCGGCCTGGGTCTCCTGCTGGAGGCGCTCGCAGACGGCCGCCACGGCGCTCAGCGTGTTGAACAGGTCCACCATGCCCACCTGGAGGCCCAGGTCGTCCTCGATGCGGTTGGCCAGCATCGTGGCCAGCAGCGAGTTGCCCCCCACCTCCAGGAAGTGGTCCTCCGGCCGCACGGCGTCCACCCCCAGCAGCTCCTGCCAATAACCCGCCAGCCGCGCCTCCATGGGCGAGGGGACCGCGCTCTGTGTGCTCATGGTGGCTGCTCCCTGGGGCTGGATTTGCTGTAAATTGAGGAAAATAGAACTACCGCGTCAAGGCTGACCGCGCCAGGGCGAGCAGGCGGGCTTCGTCCTTCCCTGGGGGCCGGGCTTCCC
>NZ_RAWC01000294.1:0-9136 GCF_003611685.1 Corallococcus sp. CA049B
CTCAAGCCGCCGAAATCATTGGAGTCCAAAGGAAATGCCTGGGGTCCACTTTGGGCAGGTCCTTGGAATGATTGGGAAATTCCCCAGCCCCTGCCGCTTGGCATGACCGTTGCTAGCCTTTGCCGCGTCGCGCCGTACTGGCGCGGGCGGTGGCCCCTGGTGAGGAGCGGGACTTGAAGCGGTGGCAGCGACAGACGGTGGGGATGGCCTGGGGGTTGGGGCTGTGCGTGGCTTCGCTGGCGTGTGCCCAGCAGCCGAAGGCGGGGACGGCGAAGGCCTCCGGGTTCTCCGCCGCGACGGTGGAGGAGAAGGCCCGCGCGCTGGCCGCGAAGCCGTACCAGGAGCCGCCCATTGGCGTGCCCCCGTCCTTCGAGAAGCTCACCTACGATCAGTACCGGGACATCCGCTTCCGCGACTCGGCGTCGCTGTGGCGTGAAGCGGGGTTGCCCTTCCGGGCGCAGTTCTTCCACCCCGGTTTTTATTACACCCGTCCGGTGGGCGTGAACGTGGTGGAGGGCGGCAAGGCGCGCCCCGTGCCCTTCTCCACGGAGCAGTTCACCTACGGCCCGCTGGTGGGAAATCCGCCCAAGGGCAAGGTGAACGGCTTCGCGGGCTTCCGCCTCAACGCGCCGCTCAACACGAAGGACTACTACGACGAGCTGGTGGTCTTCCTGGGCGCCAGCTACTTCCGCGCGCTGGGCAAGGGCAACCTGTACGGCCTGTCCGCGCGAGGGCTCGCCATCGACACGGCGCAGCCGGGGGGCGAGGAGTTCCCCACGTTCCGCGAGTTCTGGCTGGAGACGCCGGCGAAGGGCTCGGACACGGTGGTGGTGCACGCGCTGATGGACAGCCCCAGCGTCACGGGCGCGTACCGCTTCGCCATCCGCCCGGGTGAGCGGACCGTGATGGACGTGGAGTCCACGGTGTTCGCGCGCAAGGCGGTGCGCCAGCTGGGCGTGGCGCCGCTCACCAGCATGTTCCTCTTTGGAGAGAACGACCGGGGCGACTTCGACGACTTCCGCCCGGAGGTGCACGACTCCGACGGCATCTCCGTGTGGATGAAGAACGGCGAGAAGCTGTGGCGCCCCCTGAAGAACCCGAAGCAGATCCAGGTGAGCAGCTTCCACACGGACGGGCTGTCGGGCTTCGGCCTGTTGCAGCGCGACCAGGCCTTCAGCAGCTATGAGGATCTGGAGGCGCACTCCGAGCGCCGTCCGGGCGCCTGGGTGGAGCCGGTGGGTGACTGGGGCGCGGGCTCCGTGCGGCTCGTGGAGCTGCCCACCCGCGAGGAGATCCACGACAACATCGTGGCCTTCTGGGTGCCGGATGCACCGGTGCAGGCGGGTGCACACCTTCGCTTTTCCTACCGGCTGTCCTGGGGCTTCTCCCCCGAGGGCGTGAAGGCCGGAGGTTCCACCGTCGCGGCGACGCGTGTCGCGGCGGGCAGCAAGCCGGGGGCGCGCCGCTTCGTCCTCGATTTCACGAAGGCCAGCACGCAAGGCACGGGCCCGGTGGAGGCGGTCGTCACCGCTTCGCGCGGCCAGGTGCTGCACCCGCGCGCGGAGGTCCACGCCGTCACCGGTGGATTTCGCGCGGCCTTCGAGCTCATGCCCGACGGAGAAGGCCCCGTCGAGCTGCGCTGCTTCCTGAAACGCGGTTCCGAGACCCTCACCGAGACCTGGAGCTACCTGTGGATTCCGTGACCACGCACCCGTTCATCTCCTTCGCTCCGGCGATGCCCCAGGAGGCCCGCGCGGACACCCGCGCCGCGCTGGTGAGCTTCTTCCAGGACTTCGGCTTCACCGGCCGCAACGACCTGGAGAAGCTGGCGGGCTGGGTCCTGGGCACGCGTGACATGTCCCTGTCGCCGGAGGCCGCGCTGGCGCTCGCGCGGTGGCGGGTGGAGGGCTGGCTGGCGGAGGTGCTGGGGCCCGCGCACGTGGGGCCGTCGCTGATGGTGCGCGGCCGGGCCGCGTTCGTGCTGGTGGGCGGCGCGCGCTGGGGCGCGGACGTGCTGATGCGCGCTCCGTCCTCGCTGCCGGACGCGTGGCGCCGCGCGGTGTGTGAAGCAGTGCCCATGTCCGCCCCGGCGGAGGTGCCCTGCCAGATGCGCGAGCAGGTGCTCGTGCTCAATCCCTTCATGGACATGCTGCGCCGCTGGCTGCGTCCCGCCGCCGGCCAGGCGGGCGTGTCGCCGTCGCGCTAGGCGCGGCACCTCACACACAGCGAAGCCGCACGGGAGCCCGGAGTCCGCATGAACGCCCAACCCTACACTCCGGCCCTGGCGCGCCCGCGCCGCGTGATGGTGCTGGGCCTGGCGGCCCTGTCCACGGGGTTCGCCTGCGTGGAGATGCACCGGCTGCTCGCGGCCCACGGCACCACGGTGCCGGAGCTGTTCGTGCTGGGGCTGTTCGCGGTGTGCTTCGCGTGGATCGCCCTGTCGTTCTGGAGCGGCGTCGCGGGCTTCATCCAGCTGGTGGCGAACCAGCGGGTGCCGGGGCTGCGCTGGCCCACGGAAGAGGAGGCCGCCCGGCCGCTCACGCGCCGCACCGCGGTGGTGATGCCCGTCTACAACGAGGACCCGGCCGCCGTGTTCGCGCACGTGCAGGCGACGTATGAGTCCATCGCCGCGACGGGGCAGCTGGACGCGTTCGACTTCTACGTGCTGAGCGACTCCACGCGCGCGGAGTCGTGGGTGGCGGAGGAGCTGGCGTGGTCGGAGCTGTGCCGCCGGGTGGGCGGGCAGGGGCGCATCTTCTACCGCCGCCGCTCCGACAACACGGCCAAGAAGGCGGGCAACCTGGCGGAGTTCTGCGAGCGCTGGGGCCGCCGTTACGACTTCCTGCTGGTGCTGGACGCCGACAGCCTGATGGCGGGCGACAGCGTGGTGAAGATGGCCCGGCTGATGGAGCTGAACCCGGGCGCGGGCATCCTCCAGGTGCCGCCGCAGAACGTGGGGCGCTCCACGCTGTTCGCGCGGCTGCAGCAGTTCGCCGGCCGCGTGTACGGCCCCATCGTGGCCGCGGGCGCGGCGGCGTGGCAGCTGGGGGACTCCAACTACTGGGGCCACAACGCCATCCTGCGCATGGCGCCCTTCATCGAGCACTGCGGCCTGCCGGTGCTGCCGGGCCAGCAGCCGTTCGGTGGCCACATCCTCAGCCACGACTTCGTGGAGGCCGCGCTGATGCGCCGCGCTGGCTACACGGTGTGGCTGGTGCCGGAGCTGGGCGGCAGCTACGAGCAGCCGCCGCCGGACCTGCTCGCGTACGCGCAGCGCGACCGCCGTTGGTGCCAGGGCAACCTCCAGCACCTGGGGCTGGTGATGGCGGGCGGCCTGCACCCGATGAGCCGGCTGCACTTCCTCATGGGCGTGATGTCCTATGTGGCGTCGCCCCTGTGGCTCATCTTCCTGGTGGCGGGACTGTTCGCCGCGCTGCACGAGTGGTTCTTCGCGCCCGCGACGCTGCTGGAGTTCCAGTCCACGCTGCCGGGCGGAGACGCGTTCGACACGGTGGGCGCGCTGCGGCTGATGGCGCTGTCGCTGGCGCTCCTGTGGATCCCCCGGCTGATGGGCCTGGGCCTGCTGCTGGCGAACCGCGAGGAGGCCACGCGGATGGGCGGCCGCTTCAAGCTGGTGCTGAGCGTGATGCTGGAGGGCGTGGTGTCCACGCTGATGGCGCCGGTGATGATGCTCTTCCAGTCGCACTTCGTGTTCGGGACGCTGTTTGGCTACAAGGTGAACTGGTCCAGCCAGCAGCGCGAGGACACGGACCTGCCCTGGTCGGAGGCGCTGCGCCGGCACAAGTGGCACATGGTGATGGGCGGGGTGCTCGCGGCGCTGACGGTCGCGGTGGCGCCCGGGATGCTGGCGTGGCTGTCGCCGGTCATCGTCGGGCTGTGGCTGGCCCCGGCCATCTCCGCCTTCACCTCCCGCGCGTCGCTGGGCCTGTGGCTGCAGCGCAAGGGCCTGCTCCTCATCCCGGAGGAGGCCGAGCCGCCCACCGTGCTGGTGCGCGCGCAGGAGCTGGCGGAGGAGGGGCTGGAGCCGGTGGACGACGCGTTGGATCACGTGCTGACCGACCCTCGCGCGCACGCGCTGCACCTGGCGCTGCTGGAGTCCCACCCGGCGGCGAGCGTCCCCGCGGCGCTGGCCTCCGCCCGGCGCAAGCTGCTGGCGGGCGGGGTGGAGCCCCTGTCCCCGCAGGAGAAGTCCGCGGTGCTGCTGGACGCGCGCACGCTTTCGGAGCTGCGCGGCCGGCGGATGGGCGTGCAGGCCTGATCCCGGTTGCATGCTCCCGCTTCGCCCTGGATGCTCCGGGGCATGAAACGGGTCTCGTCCGCCGCCACGCTCGCGCTGTTCGTCTCCTCCGGGGTCTTCGCCGCGGAGGCTCCCGCATCCAAGCCCCAGGTGGGTGAAGACCGCTGGTGGAAGCACGTGGAGGTGCTCGCCAGTGACGCGATGGAGGGGCGCGACACGGGCAGCAAGGGCTACGCGACGGCCGCGGGCTACGTGTCCAAGGAGCTGGCCGCGCTGGGCGTGAAGCCGATGCTGAAGACGGGCTTCCTCCAGCCCATGGCGCTCCAGTCGCGCCGCCTCAACGAGTCGAAGTCCAGCGTCGCGCTGGTGAAGGACGGCAAGGCGCTGCCGCTGGTGCAGGGCGAGGACGTCGTGCTGTCCTCGCGGCAGGGCGACAACGGCACCGTGGAGGCGCCGCTGGTGTTCGTGGGCTACGGCCTGTCCATCCCCGAGCTGGGCCACGACGACTACGCGGGCCTGGACCTGAAGGGCAAGGTGGTGGTGCTGCTCCAGGGCGGGCCGGGCAACATCCCCGGGCCGGTGAAGTCGCACTTCTCCTCGTGGGAGGAGCGGCTGAAGGTGCTCAAGGCGGCGGGGGCCGTGGGCGTCGTGTACCTCCAGAACCCGAAGCTGCTGGAGCTGCCGTGGGAGCGCATGGTGGGCGCCAACAAGAACCCCACGGTGGTGTTCGCGGATCCGTCGCTCAACGAGTCGCGCGGGCTGAAGGTCGCGGTGGTGGCGAACGTGGCGCGGTCGCAGAAGTGGCTGGAGGGCGCGCCGCACACCTACGAGGAATTGGTGGCGCTGGCCAACGCGGACAAGCCGCTGCCGAAGTTCGACCTGCCGCTGCGCATGAAGGCGAAGCTGGCCTTCGACGTGAAGCCGCTCAAGTCCATGAACGTGGTGGGCGTGATGCCGGGCGTGGATCCGGTGCTCTCGAAGGAGTACGTGGTGCTCAGCGCGCACCTGGACCACGTGGGGGTGGGCGAGCCGGTGAAGGGGGACCGCATCTACAACGGCGCCATGGACAACGCGTCCGGCGTCGCGGCGGTGCTGGAGGTCGCGCGGCAGCTGCATGAGCAGAAGGACAAGCTGAAGCGCTCGGTGGTGTTCGCGCTGGTGACGGGGGAGGAGAAGGGGCTGCTCGGGTCGAAGTACTTCGCGTCCCGGCCGCCGGTGCCCATCACCTCCATCGTGGCGGACTTCAATCTGGACATGTTCATGCCCCACTGGCCATTCACCTCCGTGGTGGCGCACGGCAAGGACGAGTCCTCGCTCGCGGTGCCGCTGGCGGAGGTGGCGGCGAAGCTGGACGTGCAGGTGCTCCCGGATCCGGAGCCGGACCGCAACCTGTTCGTGCGCAGCGACCAGTACTCGTTCATCCGCGAGGGCGTGCCCGCGCTGTTCTTCAAGTTCGGCTACACGCCGGATTCGGAGGAGCAGAAGGTGTTCAAGCAGTGGCTGTCCGAGCGCTACCACGCGCCGTCGGATGACCTGTCGCAGCAGCCCGTGGACCACGCGGGCGCCGCGCGCTTCATCACCTTCCTGACCGCGCTGACGAACGCGGTGGCGGATGCTCCCGGCCGGCCATACTGGAACGACGACAGCTTCTTCCGCCGCTTCGCGAAGCCGGCTCCGAAGTCGGCTCCGGTGACGGCTCCGGCCCCGTGAGCCGCGGCGCCTTCACGCATCCAGGTGCGGTTCGTTGACGCCGGGGCGGGCCTCCAGGAAGCGGAGCGCGCAGCGGATGTCGGACGACGCGGTCTCGCGCGGGGCGTTCCGGGCCGCTTCGATGCGGCGGCGGGCGGAGGCCCTGGCGTCGTTGCCCTCGGCGCTTCGCGGGGGCGCGGCGTCGGCTTCGGCCAGGTCGAGCGCGGCGCGCAGCAGGTCCACGAGTTGGAAGAGGGCGGGGTCCTCGCGCAGCTCGGGGGCGCCGTCCAGGCCGGCGAAGCCTTCCCTCGCGGCGCGCAGGTCACCGCAGGCGGCCTCCAGCGCGGCCCGGTGCGCGATGAAGCGCAGGGCCTGCCAGCGGGACGCGCGGCCCAGGATGGTGACCGCCTCCGTCAGCGCCGCGCGTGCCTGCTTCCAGTCACCCCGGGCGAGCGAGGCGCGGCCCCATTCGCCCAGCGCCGTGCCTTCCAGCAGCCGCTGCCCCAACAGCCGTGACAGGCGCACCGCGGACTCCAGGTGTTCGCAGGCCTCCGCGATGCCGCCCGCGTCCATCAGGTAGCAGCCCAGGTTGATGCTCGCGAGCGCCTGCCCCGCGCGGTCCTCCACGCTCAGCGCGCGGCCCAGCGCCTCGCCCAGGAGCATCACGGCTTCGCCGGTGTCGCCCGCCTCGCCGATGGCGACCGCGCAGTTGGTGAGGAAGCCCACCTCGAACGTCACGTCGCCCACCTCGCGGAACAGCGCCAGCGACGCGCGCAGGTGGGGGATGGCCGCCTCTGGCCCGCGGCGCACCTGTTCGACGAGGCCCAGGTTGCCCACCGCGTAGGCCTCCAGCCAGCGGTCGCTTCCGGAGGGCAGCGCCTGCGCGTCGCGCATCAGCGTCCACGCGGCGGCCCCGTCCCCGGCGTGACGGGCGACGATGGACAGGTCCACGAGCACGCGCTTCTCCGACGCCGTCTCGCCCAGCGTGTGGAAGACGACGCGCGCCTCCTCCAGGGCCTGGCGCGCATACTCCGCCTGTCCCGCGTCCATGTACGCGCGGCCCAGCACCGCGAGCGCCCCCGCGCGCTTCAGCGGCGCCACGGCGACGTGGATCGAGGACTCCAGCGCCCGCTCCAGCCGCTCCACGAGCAGCCCCACCGGTCCACGCGTGCGCGCATCCGGCTCCAGCGCCACCAGCGTCTCCAGCGCCCGGCCCAGGGACTCGGCGGTCGCGGGACGGACGGCCATCGCGTTGTCGCACGCGGCCAGCAGGTTCTCACGCTCCAGGGCCAGCCGCCGCAGCGCCGTCGCGCCGCCCGTCTTCTGCACGCGCTCCCGCAGCCGGCCCGCGACCTGGAGGTACGTGTCCGCGTGCCGGGCCTCGCACGCCGCCTCGTCTCCCATCTCGCGCAGCCGCAGCGCCGCGTACTCGCGGATGCTCTCGTACAACCCCAGGCGCAGGAAGCCGCCGGGGGCCCCCACCTCGCGCGCGCACAGGAGCGATTGGGAGCGCAGCGAGTGCACCACCTCCAGCACGTCCGGCGAGCCCTCCGGCAGCACCAGCACGGCTTCGGCGGCCTCCAGCGTGAAGCCGCCCCGGAACACCGAGCACTGCGCCAGCGCGGCGCGCTCGGCGGGCTCCAGCAGGTTCCAGGACCAGTCGATGGCGCCCCGCAGCGTCGCCTGTCGCGCGGGCGCGTCCCGCCGTCCCACGCGCAGCAGGTCGAAGCGCTTCGACAGCCGCTCGCGCAGCTGCTCCACGCCCAGCACGCTCACTCGCGCCGCGGCCAGCTCGATGGCCAGCGCGATGCCGTCCAGCTGCCGCACGATGTCCGCGACGCGCGGGGTGTCCGCGTCCGTCAGCATGAAGTCGCCGCGCGTCTCCCGGGCGCGCTGCACGAACAGGCGCACCGCGTCCGAGCGCAGGAGGACGTCCCAGCGCGTCTCGTCCGGATCCGGCAGGCCCAGCGGGGCCAGGTCCAGCACGCGCTCTCCGGGAAGGCGCAGGGCTTCTCGCGTGGTGACGAGGAAGCGGGCGCACGGCGCCAGCACGCGCCAGCGCCCCAGCGTCGCGGGCACGTGCCGCACCACCTGCTCCACGTTGTCCAGGATGACCAGCACGTCGCCACACCCCGCGAGCGCGTGCCCCAGCCGCTCCGCGGGCGTGCTGCCGTCTCCGTCCGCGGTGAGCGGCACGCCCAGGGCCCGTCCCACCGCGTGGCAGAGGTCGCCCTCCGTCAGCGCCTCCTCCAGGTCGCACCGCCAGACGCCGCCCTCCCAGGTGCCCGCGTCCGACTCCAGCGCGCCGAAGTGCGTGGCCAGCCGCGTCTTGCCCATGCCTCCCGGGCCCAGGATGCTGATCAGCCGCGCGCCCTCCGACACCCACTGGCGCAGGGTGTCCAGCTCCTCCGCGCGCCCCACCAGGTCCTGCCGCAGCGTGGGCACGTTGCCGGGCCGCTCGCGCGGGGCGCGCAGGGGGCCGAAGCGTCGGTGCGCGAGCGACGCGGGCAGCAGCTCCACCAGCGCCACGCTGTCGCTCACGCCGCGCAGGCGGAAGGACCCCAGCGAGCGCGCGAGGGGCATCCCCAGCGCCGCCAGCTCCGGCTGGATGCGGGCCCACGCCGCGCCGCTCACCAGCACCTGTCCGCCATGTCCCGCGTCCGCGACCCGCGCCGCGATGTTCACCGGCGGCCCCAGGTAGTCCAGCCGGTGCGTGGCCGGATCCAGGCGGCAGTCGGGCTCGCCCACGTGCACGCCCATGCGCACGCGCAGCCCCCGGTGGCTCAGCCCCTCCGGCGCGTGCTCCTCCGCCGCGTCCGGCTCCTCGAGCAGCGCCTCCGGCCAGCTCGCGTGCAGCAGCGCTTCCTGCGCGCGCAGGCACCAGTGCGCCGCCTCCACCGGCGACGCGAACGCGACCATGAAGGCATCGCCCTGGGACTTCACCTCGTAGCCGGCAGTGCCCAGCAGCAGCGCGCGCAGCACGCCGTCATGCAGCTCCAGCGCGTCGCGCATGGACTGGCCACAGCGCTCCCACAGCCGCGTGGACCCCTGGATGTCGGTGAAGACGAGCGCCACCGAGCCGGTGGGCGGCAGGTGCCGGGCGGGCGGCGGAGCACATGCGGAGGCGCCTTCGTCGGCCGGGGGCGCGACGACCGTGAGTCTTCGGAAGGGCTCTCCCATCTCCCGCTC
>NZ_RAWC01000295.1:0-9116 GCF_003611685.1 Corallococcus sp. CA049B
TCGCCCCATGCCGGCGACCATCTCCTCAAGGTAGGCGCCCAGTGCCTCGTCCAGCTTCTTGAGCTGCGCGGGTGTCATCCCGACCGTAGATCACGCCTGCCACCCGCCTTCAAGTGACCGGGTAGTATTAAGCCACGCATCGCGTTCGATGTCGGGGAATGTCCAATCTATCCGTTTCAGAAAACACTTCATAGCACCTGAAATTGGGGGCTCTGGCAATATCTCTCCATATCGAGACACCCAGTCCGCCCATCGCGCCTGGAGATGGCCTTGGCGTCTTTCGGACGGAGCCAGCCAAACCCACTTCAACCACCAAAACCTCTCCCCATTGTCCATGGGGCCGCCCAACTGAAAGCATGCTGCTCCAAAAACTTTTCCTCCAGAGTCTCCTATGAGTTGGCCTTCCCTAACGGGAGTCGAAAGGTCGATGTCCTCCGTGTGTGGGTCGGGCCATGGGACATTATTATAGTGCATTTCGTGGTTAAAAGCACGAGCGCATCGATACATGTGTTCGTGCTTCCAGAGCGGCGAACCATGGTCGACGAGCAACGCGCTAGCTTGATCATTGCCCGATGCACGAAGCGAGGGACAATAGACAGGCCGCGTAGGCTCCTCCCAGCGCGCGTGCTCCTCCCGGTGCCTCGCGATATCCGCTGGTAAGTCAGAGACATAAGAATATCGGCAATCTGGGCACGTAGTCATCATGGTGTCGTAGTCGGCTCCAAGCGCTCCAGTGTAACCAGGCTTGGCGCTTGTGGAGCATGGGAAGGACAGGAGCCCTCTTGGGCGTAGCGGGTGGTCTTCCGCTTCATCGAGGGCTGGTACAATGCTCTCCGGCGCCACTCCGCTCTCGACGACGAGACACCCACTGGTTACGCGAAGAAGCACCGCGCTGCCGCTTGAGGGCGAAAGCGCGGAACGCTCTGCGGAACCGGGGCAACTTCAGTTCCGGCTAAGCCCGTTTGGCAGGACCCGCTTGCTATTTCACCCACCGCCCGTGCCAGACTGGCCGGATGAACCGCGTGCTCCTGCTGGCCGGACTGTTGAGCCTCGTTGCGTGCAAGGGCAACATCGGGCCAAACACCAACGACGGAGGCCCCAACAAACCAGTGGATCCAGTGGATCCAGTGGATCCAGTGGACCCCGGGGATCCCGGTGGGAACGTGGGCGCCGCGTGCGTGGTCCAGTCGGTGCTCACCCAGCGCTGCGCCAGCTGTCACGGCGCGCTGCCCACCCAAGGGGCGACGATGCCGCTGCGCACCCTGCACGACATGCGGGTGAGCTCGGCGATGGATGGGAAGCTCAGCAACGCCCAGCGCGCGCTCATCCGCATGCGCGATGACGCGTCTCCGATGCCGCCAGCCCCGCATGAGCGCGCGAGCGCGGCCGAGCGCACCGCGCTCGAGACCTGGATCCAGGAGGGGATGCCCCTCTGCAGTGGCACGGACGGGCCGCCCGTGACCGTCGTGCCCGAGCCCAACCTGCTCGAGCAGTCCGCGCTCTTCACCTGCACCGAAGGCGTGCGCTCGGATGCGCCGACGCGCCTGCGCCGCATGAACCGGCGCGAGTTCACCCGCAACGTCGGTGGCTCGGTCGAGCGCAGCTGGACCGGGTTCAGCTTCTACGACAACCCGCTCGATCCCAGCGCCATCGAGCAGTACAGCTCCTGGGCCACGGACGAGACGCTGGACGAGGCCACGGTGGAGCTTTTCCTGCCGGTGGTCGGCGCGGCCGCCTCGCCGTGGACGATGAACTACCCGGACGGCAACCGGATGGAGCGTGTCTTCACCAACAACCGCTTCAGCTGCATGTTCAACGACGCGAACCCGAGCGACACCTGCAAGCGCTTCCACCTCGGCCAGATGCTCGAGTTCGGCGTCTTCTTCCGCCCGCCCACCGAGGATGAGCTCACCCGCCTCACCGCCTTCGCGACCTCTGTCATCGCGCAGGAACCGAGCTATTCCCCGCAGACCCGCGCGGACTCCATCACGCGGATCTCCAACGCCGCGTGGATGATGACCGGCGCCATGTTCCGCCAGGAGATGGGCGGCGCTCCGGCCGACGGTCGCGTGGAGCTGACCAGCCTCGAGCTGGGCTCGCAGCTCGCCTACGCGCTGGCAGGGCGCGCGCCCTCGGCCACGCCGAGCTTCGTGTGGCCGTACTACTCCGCGCCCCTCGAGGGGCATCTGGCGGACGTGGCCGTTGCCGCGAAGGAGGGCTCGCTCACGCAGGATGCGACGACCACCGCCCTGATCCAGAAGCACCTGGGCGGCGTCGACGCCAACCAGAACGGGACTCCGCGCTTCGATCTGGTGCAGGACTACAACGAGGATCAGCGCTCCAAGCGCGGGCAGTACTGGCTGGGTGACGGCGTCGCGGGCTTCTTCCGCGAGTGGCTCGGCTACGGGCACGTGTCCGCAGTGTTCAAGGAGTCCCCGGCGGCGACCTCGCGCTTCGAACTCGAAGGGCTCGGCTACATCAGCTCGGTCTCGTACGACAACCTGCTCACCAACTTCCATCCGCTGGAGCCGACCTTCATCCAGCAGTTCGACGATCTGATCGCGCGGGTGGTGGTCGAGGACCAGGACGTGCTGGCGAACCTGCTCACCACGCGCACCTTCTACGTGCCCTCCATGCAGAACGCGGCATACGACTCGCACAAGGGCCTCTCGCACCCCTACAACGTCAGCGAGATCCTCCCGGCGACCGTCGCGGGCCGCTGGAAGACGCTGCCTGCCACGGAGCGCGCGGGCGTGCTGACCCACCCGGTGTGGCTGGCCGCGCACGGCGGCAACTTCGAGGACGATCCGTCCATCGTCCACCGCGGCAAGTGGGTGCGCGAGAACCTCCTGTGCGGCTTCGTCCCGCCGCTCAGCAGCGTGCAGGTGGCGGCCCAGGTCGGCGCTCACGCCGCCGACAAGAACGCGCGCCGCCGCCTGCAGGAGGCGACCGCCGGCTCGCAGTGCCAGGGCTGTCACCGTCTGATGGAACCGCTCGGCCTGCCCTTCGAGATCTACAACCACGCGGGCTTCCTGCGCGCGCGGGATCACTCGACCAGCGGAGGCTGGACCACGCCGGACGGAAGCTCGACGCTCACGTCGATGCCGGACCCCGCGCTGGACGGTCCGGTGCGCGACGCGGTGGAGTTGAGCGAGCGCCTGGCGAGTTCGCAGCACGTGAAGCGCTGCTTCGTGCGACAGGCCTTCCGCTACTTCATGGGACGCCCGGAGAACCTGAGCGACGCCTGCACGCTGACGCAGATGGAGCAGGCCTATGATCAGAACAATGGCTCGTTCTCCAAGATGCTGACCACGCTGATGACAAGCGACACCTGGAAGACGCGGCGTGTGCCGCAGGCTGGAGAGTGACTGCCATGTTCTCGCGACGAACCGTCCTGACGGGCATGGCCGCTGGCCTCTTCGCGCCCTACTTCCACGACGTCTACGCCCAGTCGTCCGCGTTGCCGGCGCGCCTGGTGCTGGTGCTCGAGTGCAATGGCGTCTACCCCCGCGCGCTCCTGAGCACGGGCACCCGCGCGGCGCTGGGGGGACGCGCCAACACCTCCGACCGCCTCTTCTGGGACGCGTACAAGGACACGCCGCTGGTGCGTGAGGGCGACAACCTCGCCAGCGCGATCAGCCTCGGGCCGCTGGCGGAGTCTGCCGGCAAGATCGACCTGGTGAACCGCTCCGCGGTGCTGCTGGGGCTCTCGAACCTCATCGCGGGCGGCGGGCACTCCAGCGGGACGGGCGGGCTGAGCTGCGCGGTGAACGGCGCGGGCGCGACCGTCGACGCGGTGATCGCCCCCCGCCTGCGCCGGGGTGCGCCGTTCGACGTGCTGCGCCTGGGCACCAGCTCCGCGCGCGTGTCGATCGTGTACGAGACCTGCGCGCTCGGGCCCCGCAAGCCCGCGGGCATCATCGTCAACCCCTCGCTCGCGTTCGACAGCACCTTCGGCTCGCTGCTCGGCGGCTCGACGAACGGGCGCGATCGCAAGATGCTCTTCGACTTCGCGCTGGCCGACTCGCGCAAGGCGCTGGCGGAGTTCAAGGGCAACTCCAACGAGCGGCTGAAGCTGGAGCGCTACGTCTCCTCGCTCGAGTCGCTGCGCACGCGGGAGGATCAGCTCACCGGAATGGCGGACCGCGTGCGGCCCTACCTGCCCGTAGCGCCCAAGGACAACCCGCTCCTCACCGGCGCGGGCTCACCGCCCGACTCGCTGAAGTGGTTCGAGGCCCAGTTCCAGATCGCCACGGCGGCCCTCCTGGGCGGGCTGACGAACACGGTCGTGCTGGCGACGGGCACCTCGGGCTTCGACGTGGCCTACGGCCCGGACGTGAGCGACGTCGCGCGACACAACCTGCAGCACGGCCTGGATGCGGGGCAGAACTGGGAGAAGGTCGCCGAGGTCACCCGCCGCCACGTGCAGTTGGTGGCGAACCTGGCCAGGACGCTGGCCGCCACGCCCGAGGTCGGCGCGAGCGGCTCGATGCTGGATCACACGGCGATTATCTTCATGTCCGACAACGGCGAGCAGCACCACTCCACCTCGCGTGAGTGGCCGAAGCTCGTGGTGGGCGGCAACGCGCTGGGCCTGAAGACCGACGGGCGCACGGTCGTGTACCCGAAGTACGACGCGCCCCGGAACCGGCAGGTCTCCAACCTCTTCAACACGCTCGGCCACGCGTTCGGAGACGCGGACTTCAACACCTTCGGGCAGGAGGGCAGCACGCGCATCGCGCCGGGACCGCTGAGCGAGCTGTATGGCTGAGCCGAAAGAGGGCCGCGGAACCTGTCCATGCGAGCGAGACAGCGCGGCCCTCTTCTCCTCGCCGCGAGGATGTGGAGAAGTGGCACCGGGCTTCGCTCTCGTCAGAAGGCCCTGACCATCGAGCCACCCGGGGGTGGCGGCGGCGGACCCTCGTTCGTGAACGGCGAGGGAGGCTTGCAGGAGTTCGAGGCCCGCAGCCGCTGGACGAGCTCCATGATGCCCGCGAGATCCGCCAGGTATGCCAGGCGCTCCTGCCGCACATGCTCTCCCAGAGTCGTCCGCTGTGCCTCGAACCCCGCGTCCACCGCCCTCCAGTCCTTCGCCGCGATGCGCGGCTTCCACTGCGTCTCGTGCTTGCTCGTGAGCTCGGACATGACGTTCGACCACGCGTGGTCGTGGACGAGCTTCGCGCCACCCGACGGCGCGAGCACCTGCAGCGCCATCATGTTCGTCGACTTGTAGAGGGCCCGGTCCAGGTTGCCGTTGGGCGCGTTCGTGACGGGGAAGTGCTCATCCCAGACCGAGGCGATCGCCTGTGGCGTGCCGACGCTCGTGACGTGGACCACGGCCCAGGAGCCCGCCTGCCTCCACTTGTCGCCGCCCCAGCCAGGCCGGGCCCAGATGGGCCACCTGTCGACGCCTCGCTCCTTGAGCCCGGCGTCCTCGAGGATCTCCCCGAACGTGTCGATGAAGGCGCCAATCGCCCCCCTCAGCCCGGCCAGCTTGTCGGGCTGACCAATCAACGCCACGCCCAGGCCCTGGATCAGCTTCGCCCGGAACTGAAGGGTCGTGAATTTGGCCACGTTGGCGTTGGGGACGCCGAAGACCGCCGCCGACGAGGTCGCGGTAGCCGCGGTCTCCAGCAGGTCGCAGGCCAGCTCCGTGAAGAACGGGCAGAGCACCCGGTCTCCCACCAGATAGAAGTACTTGTCCAGGCTCCCCTGGTTGAGCGCGGCGACCCGGTCCTTGAAGCCCCAGTGCGCATGGGGCCAGCTCACCGAATCGAACGTGATGCCGCGCAGGCCCCAGAGGATGCCTTCGACGTAGTGCTCCTTCGTCCAGCGGGCCTCCTGGGCCCACGCCTTGAAGGCGGTGAACAGCGCGGTCGGGATGTGGGGAGGATCGCAGTCGATGCGGGCCAGTCCGTGGTTGAAGAGCTGGGGCATGCCTACGCCAAAGCGCATCTCATGGAGGATGCGCAGCACGTGGTAGTCCTCCATGTTGCAGTCACCCACCAGCCCCTGATCCCGGGCCGCGGCCTTGATGTCTCCGCCAATGAAGTCGCTGGCGGTCAGGCTGATGGAGTACGAGGGGTAGAGCTTTTCGACGAGCTTCTGGCACTGCTTCAGGGGCGCCAGCAGGCGCAGGCTCTTGAACTCGGCCTTCGCCAGGTCCAGGGCTTCCTTGTAGGTGCCCTGGGACGCGGACCGGTACAGCACGATGTGCGAGTCCGGGCAGGAGAAGGCCACCAGCCCCACCCACCGCTGCCCCAGGGACACGGTGCGATCCTTCCGGGTCTCTCCCACCGCCGCCTTGCCCACCAGGCTCTCGCTGTCCACCTCCGCCCCGATGTAGACGCTGCCCATGATGTGTTGCAGCTTGCCGGGCTTCGTCCCGCTCCCCATCGCGCCGCCTGCCCCGTACATGTAGACGTTCGCGGCGCTGCGCTCGGACGTGTTGCCGGGCAGTTTGATCTGCCCCAACGCCAACATGATGGTCTTCAGGTTCAGCCGGATGAGCTCCGGCTGGAGGCCCATCTCCGGCGCGCGCACGATGACCACGGGGTTGCGGTGGTCCACCGCGCTGCTTTTGCAGTTGAAGGCATAGACCGTGTAGGCCATCTGCGCCTTGAAGGCGAGCTTGGTCTTGTTCCCCGAATTCCACAGCGCGGTGACCTGGGCGGCGAAGTCCGAGTCCCGGGCCGCCCTGGACAGCTTCTTCGCGAGGAGGGACGCGAACTCCAGGCCCGTGTCGTCCGTCCCACGCCGGGCCACCTGGAGTTCCGGCAGCGCCTGCCCCCGGGTCTCAGGCAGCACCGCGACCACCTTGTAGTCCCAGGGCAACGAGTACTGGTGCTCGATCATCTGGAAGAGGCTGCTGCCCGTCAGGATGTCGTCACGCTCGATGACGTAGATGGGCCGGTCCCGGTTCACCAGGAAGAGCCGGTGCATCACCGACTCAAAAGTCGCTGGAGGTGGCCCATTGAGCTTCAGCAACTGGTTGAGGACGGGCTTGACCTCCTCGTCCATGAAGCCGATGTGGACGTCGAACATGCGCCGCTCCTGGAAGGGCCTGGCAAGATTTCCACTGAAACATGCTTTGTCCTCAAACCTCAAGACAAACATGACTGCGAGTGAATGCAGACCCGACTGGCAGATTCAGTGCGAAGCCCCAGTGGCCTCCGTTCCGGGTATCTTGAATTGAAGCGCGCCCAGGGCCTGGGCGCGGGCGTCAGGCCGGCGCGAGTGCGTGGACGCCGTCCAGCGCGCGCGCCACGTCCGCATCATGCGTGACGACCACCAGGCCGCGCCCGTGCGCCTTCATCCCGTCGAGGTCTCGCATCACGCGCGCCGCGGTGCGCGGATCGAGATGCTCGGTGGGCTCATCGAGCAGGAGCCAGGGGGCCTCTGAGAGCCAGGCGCGCGCGAGGAGGACGCGCCGCCGCTCGCCTCCCGAGATGGCCTCGCCCCCGCGGCCCAGGGGCGTGTCGAGCCCCCTCGGCTGCCGCGCGTACCACTCCCCCAGTCCCGCCTTGCGCAGCGCCGCGAGGGCCTCGTCGTCGGTGAGCGTCGCGCGCACGACCCGCAGGTTCTCTCGCAGGGTGGTGTCGAAGAGGTGCGCATCCTCGGTCGAGCAGTGCAGCAGCTCCACTCGGTGCTGCTCGCTCACGCCCTCGAGCGGGACCTCGCCGAGCGTCACCCTCCCCTCCTTTGGAGGCAGGTGCCCCGCGAGGCTGAGCAGCAGCGTCGTCTTCCCGCTCCCGCTGGGCCCGGTGAGGGCGAGCGACCTCCCCCGCCGCACGGTGAGGTCGATGCCCGAGACGGCGGCGCTCCGGCCCGGCCAGCCGCACGCGAGCCCCTCCGCGCGCAGGTGGCCCACCGGCGCGGGGGATGGAATCGCGGCGGCCGGAGTCTCCGCCTCAGGCGCCTCGAGGAACGGAAGCAGCCGCCGGGCCGCCTCGGTCGAGCGCAGCAACTGGGTCAGCGCCGCGGGCATGGACTGGAGGGCCTCGAACGCACCGAGCGGCACGAGCACGACGACACAGAGCTCCACCTGGGAGAGCGCTCCGCGTTCGAGCGCCGCGAAGCCGAGGACGAGCGCCGCCCCTACGCTCGCGCTCCACGCGCCATGCAACAGGAAGGTCGCGGCGGCGGTCCAGCGAGCGGCCCGCGCGCAGAGGCGCTCCAGACGAAGGTCGTCCTCGCGCAGGACTCCAAGCAACACTGGCGCTCGTCCCGAAACCCTCCACTCCGCCGCGCCTTCGAGCAGCTCCAGGGCGGTGGACAGCTGATGCGACCGGGTGGCTGACGACGCCTGCTCCGCGAGGGCCAGCGCGCGCGCATTCATCCAGGGCGCCACGCCCCCCGCGACGGCCAGGCTCACGGCCAGGGCCCCTGCCGCCGCCGGGAGGAAGAAGGCGAGCAGCGCGACGCTGCCCACGCCGACACCGGCCGCGATGGCCATGGGCACCAGCGAGCGGATGACCGCCTCGCCCACCGCGTCCACGTCACCGCCGAGCCTCGCGACGAGGTCTCCGCGCTTGAGGCCGAGGACCCGGGGGAGCGGCCCCCGCGCGAGCGCGTCCACGAGCTTGGCCCTCAGCCGCGCCACGCCCCCCAGGGCCAGCTCGTGCGCGACGAGCCGGTGGGCGTAGCGGAGGCCCGCGCGAGCAAGCCCCAGGGCCCGCACACCGACGATGGCGAGCGTGAGGTCGAGCACGGGCGGCATCTCGGCGGCGCGCGCGATCAGCCACGCGGACAACGCGCCCAGCGCCGTCGAGGCGAAGAGCGCGCCCGTCCCGAGCGCGACCGCGAAGCCCACCGTGCGGGGACGCAGCCCGAGCTCCGGCAGCACCTGTCGCAAGGGATGGCGACTCATGCGGCCTCCGCGAGGGTGTCCAGGGATGCCTCGGTCGAGTGGAGCGTGACGACGTCGTCCGCGATGGCCAGCGTCCGCGCGCGGTGGCTGACCAGGAGCAGGGTCGTTCCCTGCCGGGCGCGCTGCTTCAGCGCTTCGAGGACGCGCTGCTCGGAGGCCTCATCCAGATGCGCCGTGGGCTCGTCGAGCAGCAGCAGCCGCTCGTCGCCCGCGAGGATCCGGGTGAGCGCCAGCCGCTGCCTCTGCC
>NZ_RAWC01000296.1:0-9095 GCF_003611685.1 Corallococcus sp. CA049B
CCCGATGATGACTTCCCCTTCCTTCCAGCCGACCCCGTCGATTCCCTTCGAGCTGCGCCAGTCCCCCATCCAGGGCACGGGCGCCTTCGCCACCCGCCGCATCCGCAAGGGCGCGCGCATCATCGAGTACATCGGTGAGCGCATCACCCAGGCGGAGGCGGACGCCCGCTACGACGACGAGTCGATGGAGCGCCACCACACGTTCCTCTTCAACCTGGACGACGACACGGTGCTGGACGCGGGGACCCTCCACAACGAGTCGCGCTACATCAACCACTCGTGCGAGCCCAACTGCCAGTCGCTCATCGACAAGGGGCGCATCCACATCTACGCGCTGCGCGCCATCGAACCGGGGGAGGAGCTGACGTACGACTACGCGTACGAGCGCAGCCCGGAGATGGACGCGGAGGCCGAGTCGCTCTACGTCTGCCGCTGTGGCACGCCCTCCTGCCGGGGCACCATCCTCGCCCCGGAGAAGAAGGCCCCCGCGCGCCGCAAGAAGGCCCCGTCGAAGGCCAGGTCGGCCTCCAAGACGAAGGCCGCGTCGAAGTCCAAGTCGACCTCCAAGGCGAAGTCCGCCAAGAAGTCGAAGGCCGCGCCGCCGGCCGCCGCGAAGAAGAAGCGGGGCACCCGGCGCGCGAAGTCCCCGGGCCGCCGCGCCGCGAGCTGACGCCCCCCAAACGGAAGCGCGCGCGCCCCGGAGCCGGGCATTAGAGTGGAAGCGTGAAAGACGTCCTGCGCTTCCTTCTCACCGAAGCCCCTGACTTTCCCGCGCTCGACTCCGTGGAGGCGTGGTGGCGCCGGCACCTCGCGGTGCTGCCGCGCTTCCCGTTGCCGGCGGACCTGGCGCTCGCCAGCGGCTTCCGGATGGACCGGATGGGGTTCGCGTTCTCCTCCGGCTATCAGGCCGCGCTGCGCTCGCTCTTCCCCCAGCTCCCGCAGGACAAGCGCGCCGCGCTCTGCGCCACGGAGACGGGCGGTGGCCACCCGAGCGCCATCGAGACGAAGCTCACGCCGAAGGGCGCGGGCTGGACGCTGGATGGCGTGAAGACCTACGTCACGCTGGGCACGCACGCGGAAGCGCTGCTGGTGGTCGCCTCCGAGGGCCGGGATGCCCAGGAGCGCAACCGCCTGCGCATGGTGCGGCTGGACGCGCGCGCGTCCGGAGTGACGGTGGAGCCGCTGCCGCCGCTGGGCTTCGTGCCGGAGGTGCCGCACGCGGCGCTGCGGCTGGAAGGCGTGGAGGTGGCGCCGGAGGACGTGCTGCCCGGGGATGGCTACACCCGCTACCTCAAGCCGTTCCGCACGGTGGAGGACTGCCACGTCAACCTGGCGGTGCTGGGCTGGCTGGTGAAGGTGGCCCGCCGCTGCGGCTGGCCGGTGGCGCTGCGCGAGGAGCTGGTCGCCATCGCGGTGATGATCCACGCGATTGCCCAGGAGGACCCCAGCGACCCGGCCGTGCACGTGGCGCTGGGCGGCGCGCTCGCGCAGATGCACCGCGCGCTGGAGCGCTGCGAGGTGGCCTGGGAGGGCGTGGACGTGGAGATGCGCGAGCGGTGGCAGCGCGACCGGCGCCTGCTCGACCTGGCGTCCAAGGTGCGCGCGAAGCGGCTGGAGGCCGCGCGCCAGCGGCTGGCCGGCGGCGCGGGCGACGACTGACAGCCCAACGCGAAGCCAGCGAGGGGCAGGAGGGAGCGCAACCCCCGCCGCGTGCGCCGCGGCGGCCCCGGCAGCCCCAAAGCGAAGCCCGCGAGGGGAGGGGCGTAAGGCCTCCTCCACCGCGCGGGCTTGGGGTGCCGCGGGGGGCTTAGTACCGGCCGCCGCCCAGCGCGGAGACGGCGGCGGACAGGATGCGGTTCTCCACGCCCCAGACGGCCTTGTTCATGCCCTTCACGCCCGCGCCGCGCATGTAGTCCGTGAAGTCGTGCAGGGCGGTGGAGCGCTGCATGCGCTCCGTCTTGGCCGCGTAGAGCAGCGGCGTGTTCGGCGCGCCCGTGAGGCCCAGGTCCGGACAGGCCTCCGACAGCGCCGCGCGGTCGATGCCCGTCACCGCGGACAGCATCGCCACGGTGAAGTGGTGCACCGGCAGCTCACGCGCGTTGGGCACGCGCTCCAGCACCTTCGCGCGCGACTTGGGGTCGGTGGCCAGCTGGTCCAGCGTCACCCGGGACATCGCGAGGATCTGCTCGTTGGTGACGTGCTTGTTGTCCAGGATGGCCCGGTCGAACAGGCTCTGCGGCGTGTCACCCTTGATGGTGATGTTCACGTCGGACAGGCGCTGACGCATGGTCTGGATGGCGCGCCCCACCTCCGTGTTCGCGCCCCCGCGCCAGGAGCCCGGCGTCGCCTGCACCGGCGCCATCGTCGCGCGGGTCCGCGCCAGCTCCGCGCGGTTGAGCACGTCCGCGCGTGACGCCTCCGTGACCTGGTTGGCCCGGGCGGGCTGCGCGGCCGGCGCCTGCGTGCGGGCCGGAGCGACGGAGGGGGCGGCGGGACGGTTGCGGATCTGCGTCATGGAGGCACCTTCTACACTGGATGTCGGAGTAACGGATTATCGCCGGGAGAGCAGGGGAGTTGCCTTCCCGTGCCCTCCCCAGCACGTGCGTTCCGCCCCCGTCCCGGTATGTTGCGCGCCATGTCCCCGCGCCTGCCCACCCAGTTCGCCGACCTCCTCACCCCGAAGGGCCGCCGCATTCTCGAAGGCCGAGACCCCGAGACGTGCGGCGCGCTGCTGGACCCCACGCGGCCCTTCATCGCGCTGCAGGGCGTCATCGACGTGAAGAAGGCCGCCGAGGCCCGCGACCTCCTGGACGCCGCGCTGCGTGACACGCTCGTCCCCATGGAGGACCCCATCCCGGAGGACTCCATCTCCGGCATGGTGGAGAACTACACGGAGGCGCTGCCCAAGACGGTGCGCGTGCGCACCGCGCTCCTGGAGAGCCGGCGCTCGCGCTCGTGGCGCGCGGCGGAGGCGGTGGGGCTGAGGGCGCTCCTGCGCTCGGACACGTTCGCGGCCTTCGCGGCGACGGTGAGCGGCCGGTCGCTCAAGCGGGGCTGGGGCATCCAGGTGCTCTGCTACGGCCCGGGCGACTACACCGGCCCGCACAACGACCACCACCCGGAGGAGGCGGACGCGCGCGACGGCTACGTGGACATGCACGTGAGCCTCACGCAGCCTGCCGTGGACCACCAGTACCTGGTGTACGCGAAGGACGGGCACTTCTCCGAGCTGACCAAGGTCAGCACCGTGGGCGGCGTCACGGTGTACCGGCTGCCCTTCTGGCACTACACGACGCCGCTCGCCGCGAAGCCGGGCAAGGAGGACGCGGCGCGCCGCTGGGTGCTCCTGGGCACCTTCCTGGACGCTGGGCCCGGGACGCGTCCTTCCTCCACCGTCCTGCCGGCGGGCGCCCCTTTGCCTGTCCGGGCCGTGACAGTCGGACGTGGCACCGGGGCCGGACGGCGTTAGCGTGCCGGGCCCATGAGCCCGACTGACATCGACACGCAGGCCAACGACCTCCTCCAGTTCATTGACGCGTCGCCCACGCCGTACCACGCCGTGCGCGAGACGGCGCGCCGCCTCACCGCCCAGGGCTTCCGCGAGCTGGACGAGCGCGAGTCCTGGTCGCTCAAGCCCGGCGACAAGGTCTTCGTCATCCGCGGCGACACGAGCATCGCGGCGTTCCAACTGGGCACGAAGCCCGTGGACACCACCGGCTTCCGGCTGGTGGGCGCTCACACGGACTCGCCCAACCTGCGCCTCAAGCCCAACGCGCCCGTCAACCGCCACGGCTACCAGCAGCTGGGCGTGGAAATCTATGGCGGGGTGCTGCTGCACACGTGGACGGACCGCGACCTGTCGCTCGCGGGCCGCGTGGTGACGCTGCACAACGGCCGCCCCCAGCACCACCTGGTGGACTTCCGCCGGCCGCTGTTGCGCGTGCCCAACCTGGCCATCCACTTGAACCGCGGCGTCAACACGGAGGGCCTGAAGCTCAACGCCCAGGAGCACATGGTGCCGGTGCTGGGCCTGGAGAGCGCGGGCCCCGCGGAGCTGAAGGGGCTGCTGGTGGAGGAGCTGGGCCGCTCGGGCGTGAAGGCCGCCGCGGACGACCTCCTGGGCTACGACCTGTGCCTCTACGACTTGCAGCCGTCCACGCGCTCCGGCCTGCACGGTGAGTTCCTCCACGCGCCCCGCCTGGACAACCTGGCCAGCTGCCACACCGGGCTCACCGCGCTCTTGAAGGACACCGGCCCGCGCGAGGCCACGGTGGGCGTGGTGCTCTATGACCACGAGGAGTGCGGCAGCCGCAGCGCGCAGGGCGCCGCGTCGCCGTTCCTCAAGGACCTCTTGGAGCGCATCGTCCAGGCGCACGCGGATGGGCGCGCGGACGCGTTCCACCGCGCCATCCGCCGCTCGTTCATGGTGAGCGCGGACATGGCGCACGCGGTGCACCCCAACTACTCCTCCATGCACGAGCCCAAGCACCAGCCGCAGCTGGGCGGCGGCCCGGTCATCAAGACCAACGTGAACCAGTCCTACGCGACGGACGGCGAGTCGTGGGGGTACTTCGCGGCGCTGTGCAAGGAGGCGGGCGTCACGCCCCAGCACTTCGTCACCCGCACGGACCTGGGCTGCGGCAGCACCATTGGCCCCATCACCGCGGGGCAGCTGGGCATCCGCACGGTGGACGTGGGCAACCCCATGCTGTCCATGCACTCCATCCGCGAGCTGGCGGCAGCGTCCGACGTGGCCCGCATGGTGGCGGTGCTCACGCGCTTCTTCGCCTGAGCGGCAAAAGAAGGAAGCGGGCCCGGTGGTGACACCGGACCCGCCTCGGGTGTTTCAGGAAGCTTTCAGCGCTGGAACTAGTTCACGCCCACCGCGGTCCAGGCGTCCTTCACCTTCTGCACCTGGACGGAGTCGGCGCCGTGCAGGTCCGTGGCGGCCTTGATGGTGGCCTCGCGGGCCTGGGCGAACGTCGTGCGCGGCGTCATGTACGTGGTGAGGGCGCGGGTGAAGATCTTCAGGCCGTCCTCCATGCCGATGCCGCCCTTCACTTCCAGGCCGGACGTCTTGTTCTTGCCGCCCTCGACCAGCAGGTAGAAGGCGTTGTTGGAGATGCCGCTGGAGCCGTGCACCTCCGTCTGCTTCGGGTAGTTCTTGTAGTTGTCGACCGAGTAGTTGTCCTTGGTCGGGTCGTTCATGTAGCGCAGGCCGTCCTCATCGCTGCCGTTGTTCGGCGTCCAGGCGGCCTCGCCCACGGTCCAGTTCCACTTGGCCTCGGGGTTGTTCTGCGCGGCGTACCACTCCACGCCCGTGCCGATGATGTCGGAGAACGACTCGTTCAGGCCGCCGGACTCGCCGCTGTAGATGAGGCCCGCGGTGCGCTCCGTGAGGCCGTGCGCGATCTCGTGGCCCGCGATGTCCAGCGTGGTGAGCGGGCCGGACTGCTTCCCGTCGCCGTCGCCGTAGCTCATCTTCTCGCCGTCCCAGAACGCGTTCACGTAGTTGTTGCGCACGTGCACGTAGCTGGTGAGCTTCTCGCCCGCGCCGTCGATGGAGTCACGACCCATGATGTTCTTCATGAAGTCGTAGGTCATGGCCGCGCCGTAGTGCGCGTCGACGGCGGCCTTGGCGCGCGCCGGGTCGGTGGCCTCGCCCCACTTGTCGTTGTCGTCGGTGATCTTCGTCTGGCCGGACGCGGTCGTCTTGTTGTTCGCGTCGTAGGTCACCACGCCCTTGCCGCGCGTCGAGTCCTCCAGCGAGTACGTGCCGTCCGCTTCCTTCTTGGTCTTCAGGTCCACGTGGCCGCTGTACATGGACTGGTCGTCCGCGGTGCCCGTGGGCGGGTTCTGCGGATCCGTCGGCGGAGGCGTGGTCTCCTTCGCCTGGATGTTCAGGCTCCAGTTGTTGAGGGTGCCCGTGTCACGCGCGGCCTTGTCCTCGACGGTGATGGTCCACTCGCCCTTGGCGCTCTCGCCCTTGAAGGCCTCGGTCAGGTCGAACGAGCCGGCGATGTCGTCCTTGGAGCCGCCCTTGCGGTCCTGCAGCACGGTGGTCTTGCCGGAGGGGCTGGTCACGGAGACCTTCAGGTCGCCGCTCCAGGTGTGCTTGATGTTCAGGTCGACGGACAGCTTGTCCACCGTCACGCCGTCCGGGATGTTGATCTTCGACTGGACCTGGCCCTTGTCCGGGATGGCCACGTTGGGGCTGGCCGTGCCGTTGACCTGCATCGGCGCGGCGGCCTTCTTGCTCCAGCCGCCAATCTTGTTGAAGCTCTCCAGCACCGCGCCGGTGTTGGCGTCGATGATGTAGTTCTGCTTCTTCGGCTTCTCCTGGCCGGCGATCTGCGTCACCTCCACCTGGTAGGCGGCGCGGTACTTGCCGTCCGCGTCCTGGTAGACGACGCGCTCGGAAGAGGGCTGCTTGTCGGCCTTGCCGCCCAGCTCCTTCTTCGCGATGTCGATGGCCTGCTGCGGGGCCAGCTTGACCTTCTGATTGCCCAGGCCCGCGGGGATGGCGTTCTGCTCACCGGTGACGCTGGACACCTTGCCGTCCGCGCCCAGGTGGCTGATGACCTGCTCGCCGAAGACCTTCACGCCCTCGTGCATGCGGTCCAGGCGCACGTGGGTCATGCCCAGCTCGTCGCGCTCCACGCTCTTGGCGGCCAGCGTCGGGCCGGCCTTGTTCGCCGCCAGCAGGTTCGACGCCGTCAGCGGCGGGGTGAGGTGCTTCAGGGACGTCTGGATGGCCTGCTGCGCCTCCTTGCTGTCCAGGGCGAGGCGGCCGGTCTGCGCGGAGGGGGCCCCCGTCGTGGACGCCTGCGACGTCGCCGCGGCGGCGGCCGTGGGCTGCGCGCCCGCGGCGGCGCCCGTGCGGGAGACGGACTCGAAGCCATCCTTCACGCGAAGGACGTTCTTGGCCTTCGCCGGCGCGGAGGTGTCGGTGGTGGGACGGAGAGAAACGGGCGTCGAACCTTCGGTGCGGCGAATGGTCATGGAGCACTCACGCTGCAAGGGGGATGAACAATTCTCGCACGATGAACACCGAGAGTTTCCGATGGGTTGAAGAAGTTAACGCGGCAGCCCAGGAATCAGGGGATAGCGCCAGTGGACTTCCTGTGAATTCAACGGTTGACACACAATTTTTGCTTTCAGTGGGGGTCCATTGTGACCCGAATTCCTGAAATCCCCGACGCGCGACGTCATGGATCAGCGCGGGCGTAGCGGGGAAAGGGGGCGGGGAAATGCGGAAGAAATCATTGGAAAAGTCCACAACAGCGGCAACCAGGCGAGCAGGCCCGGCGCGTGGAGGCTGATACAGTGAGACACGGTTTCCCGGCCGGGATGGCGCTGGGGCTGGACCCTGGGGGGGTTGAAGACATGGAGCCGTGGATTCATCCGGAGACGCGGGAGGCGCCTGGCCTGCCGCTGCTGATGGTGCGGGTGCCGCGCCGGAACTTCGAAGGTCTGTTCGAGCACGCGCTGCGGCCGTCGGGCCCGTTCGCGCAGGCGCTGCGGGACGTGGGCTACGACCCGGACACGGTGGAGGAGCGCCTTCCCCTGGAGGTGTGGCGCGCGTCGCTGGCGGTGGCGCGGCGGCATGCGTGCCCGGGCCTTCCGAGCGAGGACGCCAACCGCGTGCTGGGCACGCACTACGTGGAGGGGTTCGCGCAGACGCTGGTGGGGCGCATCTTCGCCGCGGCGGCGCCGCTGCTGGGCGCGGAGCGGTGCCTGGCGCGGCTCCCCACGTACCTGCGCGCGGGCCGCGAGGACATGAAGCTGGCGCTGGAGCCGGTGCGCGCGCGCGAGTGGCGGGCGCGGGTGGTGGACGCGGACCCGCTGCCGGACTTCGTGGCGGGCGTGATGGAGCAGGTGCTGCGCCGCACGCGGGTGCTGCCGCGCGTGGACGTGCTGGAGCGCGCCGAGCACACCTATTCGCTGCGGATCCGCTGGGACGAGGCCTGAGCGGCCCGCGCGTCCCCCGCCGCTAGTTGAGGTACGTCTTCGGCGGGGGGCGCTTGTGGGCGGGGGTGAGCGGCGCCGGGCGCGCCTGGCGCCACCGGCCGATGACGTCCATCAACCCGTCGAACGTGTCGCGCAGGGCCCAGGCCCGGTCCTCCACGTGCTTCAGGCCTTCGCAGCGCAACAGGCCGTCGCGCAGCGCGCGCTGGACGCCGGGGCAGTCGTCGCGCTCGTCGATGAGCTGTTCGGCGGTGTGCGCGTAGAGCCGGTAGCAGCCCTCCACGTCGCCCCGGTTGTAGGCGGGGGCGCCCACGTTGATGGCCTGGCCCAGCAGGGATGCCACGGACTCCACGGCCGGCGTCGCGCAGCCCTCCAGCAGGCCCACGGGGTGCTGCGGCACCTGACGCACGCGGGTGGCGCGCTGCCGGGGCGCGTCCAGCGCGGACAGCGGCTGGGGCGGGCCGGGCACCTTGAGGAGCGGCGCGATGTAGCGCACCGGGATGACCAGCCCCAGCGCGCGGCCGTTGGCGAGCGCCGCGGTGGCCAGCCCCACCACCTGTCCCCGCGCGTCCAGCACCGGTGAGCCCGACGCGTCCTCGGGCAGCGTGCGGGACAACTCCAGCAGGGTGAGCCATTCGCCCAGCACCTGCACCGCGCGGACTTCGAGGACGCGCGATTCGGGGGGACGGTCCGCGTGGGCCTGGATGATGTGCAGGGCCTCGCCTTCCGAGGGCAGCGTCGCCGGGCCCAGCGGGAGGGCGGGCACCAGCTCCGGGACGGACAGGCACAGGACGGCCAGGTCCCGGCGCTCGTCCACGGCCGCCACCCGCACCACCGGGGAGCGCAGGCCGTCTGGCAGCACGGCGGTGATGGCGCGCGCGCTGGCCACCGCGTGGAGGCTGGTGACGACGTGGCCTTCGGAGGAGATGACGAAGCCCGTGGCGGTGTGGCCGCCCAGGTCCAGCAACACCAGGGAGGCACTCGTGCCCCGAAGGGCCTCTTCGGCCCGCGCACGGCGTGCCTGGACGTCGTCGGACATGGCCACCCCCGTTCGGCCGGCATTCCCACCGAGCTGCTCTTGATGTGACCGGCCGCGGCACGTTGTATCAGCCTGCCCGCTCCCCACC
>NZ_RAWC01000297.1:0-9036 GCF_003611685.1 Corallococcus sp. CA049B
CCGGGGAGGCGCTGGGCGCATCCCTGGCGAAGCTCGCCGAGCGCACCGCGGCGGCGACCGTCCGGGGGGCGGGGAGCGCGCTCACGCAGGAGGCGCTCCGCTGGCGGGAGGCGCCACGCAACCAGGACCTGGTGCGGCGCGCGAGCCGGGAGATCACGGCCGGAGCCCTGGATGCCCTGGGCGCGCGGCTGCGCAGGCCCCTGATGGCGCTCGCGGGAGCAGGCAGCGCGCTCGTGGCGTTGACAGTGCTGTCCTCGCGCTGGCGCCACGCGTGAGAAGCGGGCGGTTCTCCCTCGCGCAAGAGGGCACGCGTTCCGCCCTTGCCTGGTTCAGGCTATGGAGCCGGGAGAGGGCTCTGAATGCTTGCACGTGGGTGGTGGGTCTTTCTGCTGGTCGTGCTGTCCGGCTGTGGCGGTGTCCGGTCGGTGGTGACGCTGGACATGGGCGCGGGCCGGAAGGCCACCTTCGTTCCGCACCAGGACGCCCGAGTGGTGGAGTTGGACGAAGTCGGGGCCTTACTCAAGGACAGCGCCCGGCGCGTCCGGCCTTCTTCCCGTCCGCAGCAAGCCGCTCGTGAGTTGTTCCAGATGGAAGCTCGCAGTGGCGCCTATCGCTTCGAGCCACGTGAGCGGCGCATCACGCCGTTGGGGGCTGGCGAGCAACTGGAGGTCCTCGACTCCGGAAACGTGGGAGGCCTCACCCATGAGTACCTGCGGTGGTGCGAGCGCACGCAGCGACAGGGAGATTGTCTGCGGTTGTTGGCGGAGACGCCCATCCTGGATGGTGACGGCCGCTACGTACTCGCCATGGCGCTGGCCCGGGGAGTGGTCCTCACGGAGATGATGGATGCCTTCACGGGCATGGCTGACCCTGAAGCCATGATGGCCGCGGTGCTGTGGACGTGGACCACGTACATGGTCCTGCTCGCGGTGCCGGAGCCCATCTCCAAGGGAATCGCGGCGGTGATGACCGCCACTCTCATCGCCTACGTGGGCATCGACACGTTCTGGGGCCTCATCGTTGGCTTCAGACAGTTGGTGGAGGCCTCGGACCGGGCCATCACATTCGAGGATCTGCGCCAGGCCGGGGAGCGGTACGGCAAGGTCATGGGGCGCAACGCGGCCCGTGCCTTCGTGATGCTGGCCACGGCGGCGATGGGGAACACCGCGGCAGGGCTGGGGCGGAGCGTGCCCACGCTGCCTGGAGCCGCGCAGGCTTCCGTGCAAGCCGGGTCCCAGCTGGGAGTCCGGCTCGCGGTGGTAGGCGAGGTGCGGTCCGTCGCGGTGGGTGCGGGGACCGTCACGCTCTCCCTGGCGCCAGGCGCGGTCGCGATGACGGCCCAGGGACCGGGAGGAGGAAGTCCTCCGCCTCCTGGCGTCAGGTCCTGGGGCTCGTTCAGCGGCTTCAAACAGGCCATGGGGCCCGCGGGCGCCGGCAAGCAGTGGCATCACATTGTCGAGCAGACCCCCGGGAACGTGGAGCGTTTCGGGCCGCACGCACTGCACAACACGGACAACGTCATCCGATTGGATGCGCGGATGCATACGCGCATCAGCGGTTTCTTCTCCTCCATTCGTGGCGACTTGACCCGGTCGTACACGATGACGGTGCGTCAATGGCTGAGCACCCAGTCCTTCGAGGAACAACGCCGCTTTGGGATGCTGGTCCTGGAACAGATGATGAAGGGAGCATGGTGATGGAGTTGCAGGAACTCGTCGAACAGTTCGCGCACCATGTTGCGGCACAAGGCGACTGCATCCGGGACGGTGACTCCAGGAAGGGTAACAAGCACGCTCGGAAGTACGGCGCGGCCTTGGAGGCGCTGCTTTCGCAGGGCGATGCCGGACGGGAGGCGCTCTCTGTCTTGCTGGAGCATCCCCGCGCGGACGTGCGAGGCATGGCGGCATCATTCCTGCTGCGATACCGAACAGAGGAGTCAAAGGCGGTTTTGGAGGCCATCGCCGCGGAGGGCGGTCTGGCGGCCATTGGCGCCACCTTGAACCTCCAGCGCTGGGCCGAAGGCACCTGGTCGCTCGACCCGGGGTGAGCGGGCGCCAGGCTGTCGCGCTGCCTGGGTCCTAGGTCCCTGTCCACTCCCTCGCCACCTTCCTTCCATGGACGGGTTCGAGAACGCCTTCGCGCTGCTCCTGGATGGCAGCGGCGGTGCACGCCCGCTCACGCTGGCGGAGACGCGGAGCTGGCGGGCTTCGGATGGCATGCTCTGGGTCCATCTGCCTCCGGACCTGCCGGACCTTCCCCGTGTGCTGGAGGCCGTCTTCCAGCTGCCTCCCCAGGTGCGTGAACCGCTCCTGGCCGACACGGGCCGCGTGCGCATCGACGTGCTCAACGAGAACGAGCTCGTCCTGCTCCTGCTGCACCCGGACTCCGCGCCCACCAGCGTGTCGTCCCCGCGCCAGCTGCGCGCCTGGATGACGGCGGACCGCTGCGTCACCGTGGCGCCCACGAATCAGCACGCCATCGTGGCCGTCCGTGAGCAGCTCGCCCATGGCCGAGGGCCTCATGGAACGGACCTCTTCCTCGCCTTCGCCTCCACCGCGCTCTCCACGGCCGCGCTGCGCACCAGCGAACTGGACGGCACGCTGTCGGGGCTGGAGACCCGCTTCGAGGAGCGCCGCGAGGACACCTTCGACGTGCCGACGGACCTGCGCCGGCTGCGCCGCACCCTCGTGGAACAACGCCGCTTCGTCTCCCTGGTCCGCGACGCCATCCTGCGCGTCAGCCTGCTCACCGTGGAGTGGGTGCGCGCCCAGGAACGGGAACTGCGCCGGATGGCCGAGCGGGCCGGCGGCGCCCTCAAGGAGATGGACGCCCTGGTGGAGCGCGCCCGCATCCTCCACGAGGACGTCAAGGCCCGGCTGGACGCCCGCAGCCAGCGCATCCTCTACATGCTCACCATCATCTCCGGCGTCTTCCTGCCCCTGTCCTTCATCACCGGCCTGCTGGGCGTCAACGTGGGCGGCATTCCCGGCGCGCAGTGGCGCGGCTCGTTCCTGCTGCTGGTGCTCGTGCTCATGGTCCTCGCCGTCGCGGAGTGGCGCGCCCTGCGCCGCCGCGAGCGCGTCTGAAGGCAGGCACCTGGCCGCGTCAGCCGACATCCCCGTGCGACCCGCGTTCCGTGGCGGCATCCTCCACTTCCTCACCAGCTTCATCCCCGGGCGCGGCACAGGCAGGGGGAGGACTTGAGGGTGGGAGTCCGGACGCGTTGCTTGCTGCTTGGACTCATGGGGGGCCTGTGCCGCGCCGTTTCCCCCTCCGCCAGACGCTGCCTCCTCACGGACGGCCGGGCATAGCGGGCCCTCCTCCCGCGCCCTCCACGCCGCGTTGTGGAGTCGCCACCGCGTTCCCAACCTCATGTCTGGGATTGCACCGGACAGGAGGCGACCGTGAGGCAACGCGCGTGGAAGGGCCCGGCCTGCCTGCCGTGGGCGTTGGCGCTGCTGCTCGCCATTCCCCTCCAGGCACTGGCGGCGGATCCGCTGCCGTCCTGGAATGACGGCCCGGTGAAGCAGTCCATCATCGACTTCGTCACCCGCGCCACCACCGAGGGCGGCCCTGGCTACATCCCCCCGGAGGAGCGCATCGCCACCTTCGACAATGACGGCACGCTCTGGCAGGAGCAGCCCGTCGTGCAGGGCGCCTTCCTGCTGGACCAGGTCAAGGCCCGCGTGAAGGAGGACGCCTCGCTCGCGAAGCGGCAGCCCTTCAAGGCCGTGCTGGAAGGGGACGTGGCCCTGCTGTCCTCCATGGAGGAGCCCCAGTTGATGGAGCTGTTCGCCGTCACCCACGCGGGCAAGACGCAGGACGAGTTCGCCCGCGAGGCCCGCGCCTTCTTCCAGACGGCCCGTCACCCGAAGCTGGGCGTGCCGTACACGCAGCTTGCCTATGTGCCCATGCTGGAGTTGCTCCAGTACCTGCGCGCCCAGGGCTTCCAGACGTGGATCTCCTCGGGCGGCGGCACGGACTTCATGCGCGTCATCTCCGAGGACACCTACGGCATCCCGCCCCAGCAGGTCATCGGCAGCGACCTGAAGGAGAAGTTCGACGAGGGGAACGGCCACCCGGTGCTGCGGCGCGAGGCCCGCCTGGACCACCTCAACGACAAGGCCGGCAAGCCGGTGGGAATCGGGCAGCGCATCGGGCGGCGGCCCGTCTTCGCCGCGGGCAACGTCCGCTCGGGCGGTGACATCCAGATGCTCCAGTACACGCAGGAGCAGCCGCGCCCCGGCTTCTCGTTGCTCATCCACCACGACGACGCGGAGCGCGAGTTCGCCTACGAGGAGAAGAACGACGCGTCCCTGAAGGCCGCGCGCGAGGGCGGCTGGACCGTGGTCAGCATGCGCCAGGACTGGAAGCACATCTTCCCGGAGGAGGGACGGTGATGGACACCTTGCATGCCTTCATCGGGCTGATGATTTCGACCTTCATCATCGCGCTCGGTTTGTCGCAGGGCCTGTCGTGGCACCTGGCGGACCTGGGCCAGGGCGTGCGCCATCCCGCGTTCGCGCGAGGGATGGGGGTATGCCTCGTCGGTGTGCCCTTGCTGTCCCTCATCGTGGTGAAGGTGCTGCCCGTGCCGCCCGTCGCGGCGGGCGTCATCGCGCTGATGGCGTTCTGTCCGGGGCTGCCCATGGCGCTCAACGTCGTGTCGCAGCAGAAGGGCAACCTGCCGCTGGCCCTGGCGCTGTCCATCACCCTGTCGCTCGTCGCCATCGTCCTGATGCCGCTGTCCCTGAACCTGTTGGAGCGGTTGTTCCCCGTGGCCATCCAGTCGCCGCCGTACGGGGTGCTCCTGGGCAGGGTCATCCTCCCGTTCCTCGTGCCCTTCGCGCTCGGCATCGGCCTCCAGAAGGTGGCGCCCGTCTGGGCGCACCGGCTGCGCAAGCCGGTGAAGCTCTATTTCAACGTCGCCCTGTCCGTGGCCGCGCTGGCGCTGATCGTCGCCAGCTTCCCGCTGTTGAAGCGTCTGCACCCCTGGGCGCTCGTCGCGATGGGGGTGGTGACGCTGGGGGCCGCGGCCCTGGGACACGTGGCCGGCCGGCCCCGGCCCGGGGACCGCACGGCGCTGGCCATCTCCGCCGTCTTCGGCAACCCCGCCTTCGCGTTCTGCCTGGGCGGCAGCACCTATCCCATGAAGAGCCTGCTGGGCGTCATGGGGCTGTACCTCTTGATCCGCACCGTGGCCCTGGTGCCGTACCTGCTCTGGAACCAGCGCCACCAGGCGTCCGAGCGTGGCGGCGGGCCGTCCCTGCCGTCGGGCAGGGGGGCCTCCGCGGGCACGTGAGCCCTTCCGTGTCCTGAAGCCGATGCGCGCAACGCACCCCCGTGGGTGATGCCGTGGGGCCCGGGGGCCTCCACCCTTCCTTGCGTTCGGGAGGCCAGGCACACGGGGGGGAGGGCCATGAAGCGCACCGCGGCCACGGCCGCTCATGTCCTGGGCCGGTTCCTCCCGGGCGTCGAGCAGGCGCGGACCTATGAGCGGCGGTGGCTGCGCGCGGACGTCCTGGCCGCGCTCACCGTGGGCGCGATGCTCATCCCCCAGGGCCTGGCGTACGCGCAGATCGTCGGCGTGCGCCCCGCGGCGGGCCTGTACGCGGGCGTCTTCGCGATGCTGGCGTACGCGCTGTTCGGACCGTCGCGACACCTGCTGCTGGGGCCGGAGGCGGGCGCGGCCATCCTCACCGCGACGGCGCTGGGCCCGGTGGTGGCGGGGGGGGGACCGGAGCGGCTGGCGTCCCTGGCGGCGCTCCTCGCGTTGATGGTGGGAGTCGTGAGCCTGCTGGGCGGGCTGTGCCGCGCGGGGGCGCTGGCGGACTTCCTGTCGCGCCCCATCCTCATCGGCTACATCAACGGCGCGGCGCTCATCATCATCGGCAGCCAGCTGGCCCGGATGTTCGGGCTGGAGCGCAGGTCGAACGAGTTCGCGGGGCAGCTGCACGAGGTGGCGGCGAACGTGGGCCGCACGCACGTGCCCACGCTGCTGTTGGGGCTGGGCATCGTCGCGGCGCTGGTGGCCATGCGCCGCTTCCTGCCGCGCTGGCCCGCGCCGCTGGTGATGGTGGTGCTCACCACGCTGGTGACCTGGACGTTCCAGCTGGAGCACGGCGGCGTGAAGGTGGTGGGCCCCATCGCGGCGGCGGCGCCCGCCTTCGGCCTGCCCTCCCTGCGCTTCGACGACGTGCGCACGCTCCTGCCCGCCGCCTTCAGCCTCGCGCTGGTGAGCTACGCCAGCTCCGTGCTCACGGGCCGCATCTACGCGGACCGCTTCGGCTACCGGCTGGACACCCAGCAGGAGTTCTTCGGCCAGGCGGCGGCCAACCTGCTCACCGGCCTCACGCAGGGCTTCCCGGTGTCGGGCAGCGACTCGCGCACGGCGGTCAACGCGTCCATGAAGGGGCGCACGCAGCTCGTCGGCGTGGGCGCGGCGGCGGTGGTGCTGGTGTTCTCGCTGTTCCTCACGCCGCTCCTGGCGAAGCTGCCCCTGGTGACGCTGGGGGCCATCGTCATCGTCGCGGCGGTGTACCTGCTGGAGGTGAAGCCCCTCCTCCAGCTGTGGCGCGTGCGGCCGGTGGAGGCGGTGCTCGCGGTGGTGACGATGCTGGGCGTGCTCTTCCTGGGCATCCTCCAGGGCATCCTCATCGCGGTGGCGCTGGCGCTGGTGGACCTCATCCGCCGCGCGGCGCACCCGCACGACGCCGTGCTGGGCGAGCGCGAGGGCATGCCCGGCTGGCACGACGTGGAGGGCCACGCGGACGCGGAGACGATCCCCGGCCTCGTCGTCTACCGCTTCGACGCGCCCCTCTTCTTCGCCAACGCCCGCTTCCTGCGCGAACAGGTGCGCCGGCTGGTGGCCGACTCGCGCCAACCGGTGCGCTGGTTCGTGCTGGACGCGTCCTCCGTGTTCGACCTGGACATCACCGCCGCGGAGAGCCTGGAGAAGGTGCGCCAGGAGCTCACGGACGAAGGGCTCGTCTTCGCGGTGGCCCAGGCGCGCGCGCCGATGCGCCGGATGCTGAAGCGCTCGGGGCTGGCCGCGCGGATTGGCGAGGACCGGCTCTTTCCCACCGTGGGCGCGGCCGTTCGCGCCTACCTCGAATCGCGAGACGACGCGCGGACCGCCGAAAGCGGCGAGCCCGCCGCCTCGCCACAGGTGCACTGACGCCATGACGCCAATTCAATCCAGGGCCCGGTGTGTCACGGGCGCGGTGCTGGGGCTGCTGATGTCCGCGACGGCGCTGGCGCAGGACGCGCACTACACCACGCGGCAGTTCGGCAACCGGGCGTGGCTGCTGGGCGGCGCCTTCGTGGGCAACCCGAACGACATCAGCGCCGTCTATTACAACCCCGGCGCGCTCGCGCTCCTGGACGCGCCGGAGCTGGAGCTCACCGGCAGCGTCTATGAGTACACGCACGTGAACGTGAAGGACGGGCAGGGCCAGGGCAGGGGCCTGTCCGACTCCAACGTGGACGTGCTGCCGTCGCTCATCGCCGGCTCGCTGCGCTTCGGGTTCCTGGGGAAGTCCCGGATGGCCTACTCGCTGCTCACGCGCCAGGGCTTCTCCTACAGCCTGCAGTCGCGCGGCACGCGGCTGGGCACGGACCTGGCCGGCGTGCAGGGCCTGGACCTGCTGTCCACGAACGTGCGCCTGGACCAGACCGTGAGCGAGTTCTGGACGGGCCTCTCCTGGGCCTACCCCGTCACGGAGCACCTGGGCCTGGGCCTGACGCCGTTCATCGCGTCCCGGCGTCACGAGCTGCGCTTCCAGACGCTGGCGCAGGGCTCCGGCGCCGCCGGCCAGCAGCTGCTGGCGACCCTGGGCCGCGACCTGGAGTTCGACCACGTCCGGGTGTTGTTGAAGGTGGGCGCCAGCTACCAGCACGGCCCCTGGGCCGTGGGGCTCGCCGTGACGACGCCGAGCGTGGCGCTCTGGGGCCGGGGCTCGGTGGGGTACGAGCGCGCCGTCCAGTCCCAGGGACTGGACACGAACGCGCCCGCCCCCGTGTTCAACTATCAGGAGGACCTGCCGGTGCACTTCCGCAACTCCTGGTCCGCAGCGCTCGGCGTCAGCCGGAGCTTCGGCGAGTCGACCGCGGTGTACGCGTCCCTGGAGGGCTACGCGCGCGTCGCGACCGTCACCCTGGTGGACGCGGAGCCCATCTTGCCGCGCGGCACCACCGAGCCCATCGACGGGGACTACGCCTTCGCGCTCAAGCCGCTGCTCAACGGGGCGCTGGGCGTGGAGCAGGCGCTGGGGGACCGGGTGCGGGTGTACCTGAGCGGGCACACGGACTTCAGCGCGTTGGACCAGACGCCCGGGACGAACGCCCTGCTCGGCGGCTGGGACCTGTACCACGTCGCCTCGGGCATCCACTTCGTGCTGGGCCGCTCGCGCTTCACGCTGGGCGGCGACCTGGCGTGGGGCGGCAAGCAGACCAGCCGCTTCTCGGAGTCACTCCAGCAACTGGGCCTGTCCTCCTCCATGCGGACCCAGGACGTCCGCTTCTTCCAGGCCACGCTGCTGGTGGGCGCCAGCTTCTCGTTCAAGGACACGCGGAGCACGAGCGGCAAGGGCGCCGTGGAGGAAGTCCCCAAGGCGGACGCTCCATGACGCGGGAGCGCGACGGCGGGGTGGACGAGGAGGAGGCCTCCGCCTTCCTGCTGGACCTGGCGAAGCAGTTGCACCTGGCCTACCAGCCGTCGCTGCTGGTGGAGACGCGCGTGCGCCGGGCCGCGAAGGCGTGGGGGCTGGACGTGGAGGTCTTCACGCTCCAGAGCCTGGCGATGACGCAGGTGAGGTCATCGCGGGGCCCGCACGTGGCCTTCGAGCGGCTGCCCTTCAATCCGCACTGGAACCTGGGCCGGGCCGCGGCGCTCCTGCGGCTGGCGGACGCCATCCCCGAAGGGCGCGTGCGGCTGCCCGAGGCCCGCGCGGAGCTGGACCGCATCCTGAAAACGCACGCGCCCTATCCCGAGTGGCTCGTGTTCGTGGCCTACGGCGTCTACGGCGCGGCGGTGGC
>NZ_RAWC01000298.1:0-8952 GCF_003611685.1 Corallococcus sp. CA049B
CCGCCCGCCCGCTCGCCGCCCGGGGAGCCAGCGGTGGGACGCTTCCGCGGGCATACTGCGGCCCCGTGAGCGAGACCGATGGGAAGGCTCCGGACCTGCAAGCGGCCCTGGCCGCGTGGCGGGAGGCCGTGGGCGAGGCGCACGTCATCCTGGACCCCGAAGCGCTGGAGGCCGCGGAAACAGCCACCTTCGCCACCACCCAGCGCATCCCCGCCATCGTGCGGCCGGCGGACACGGCGCAGGTGCAGGCGTGCCTGCGCATCGCGAGCGAGCACCGCGTGCCGGTGTACCCGGTGAGCGCCGGCCGCAACTGGGGCTACGGCTCGCGCGTGCCCCCCGGCGACGGCAGCGTGCTCCTGGACCTGGGGCGCATGAACAGCATCCTCGCGCACGACGAACAGCTCGCGTACCTCACCGTGGAGCCCGGCGTGACGTTCCGCCAGGCCTACGCGTACCTGCGCGACAAGGGCTCCTCCACGTTCATCACCACCATCGGCGGCTCGCCGGACGCGAGCATGGTGGGCAACGCGCTGGAGCGCGGCGACGGGGCCGGCCCCAACGCGGACGTCTTCCAGCACGTGTGCGCGCTGGAGGCCGTGCTCCCCACGGGCGAGCGCGTGGAGACGGGCCACGCGCGCTTCCCCGGCGCCCGCTCCGCCCCGGTGTTCCGCTGGGGCCTGGGCCCGGTGCTGGACGGCCTCTTCAGCCAGTCGTCGCTGGGCGTGGTGACGCGGATGACGTTCTGGCTGGCGCGCAAGCAACCCTGGCTGCGCGACTTCTTCTGCGCCGTGAACGACGACGCCCAGCTCTGGGACATGGTGGACCGGCTCCAGGCCCTGGCCCTGGACGGCACGCTCAAGGGCAGCTTCTTCTTCTGGAACGACCTCAAGGCGTACAGCATCACCCAGCAGTTCCCCTACCCCTCCGTGGGCCGGGCGCCGCTGCCGGACTGGGCCCGCGAGAAGCTGCGCGAGGGCTTTGGCCGCTGGGCCATCAGCGGCACCCTCATCGCCCCGGACGCGGAGCTGGGCGCCCTCTTGGAGAAGCGGCTCGCGCGCGCCGTGGAGGGCGCCTTCCGGCCCCTGTCCTTCGGCCCGGTGGCCCCCTTCGGCGAGGGCACGCTCCAGGGCGTCCCCACCGAGACCAACCTCGCCATGGCCTACTGGCGCAAGCGCACCCCCAAGCCGGAGGACCCGAACCCGGACCGGGACCGCTGCGGCTTCATCTGGTGCTCCGTCGCCGTCCCCTTCACCGGCCCGGAGGCGAAGCGCGCCACGGACATCGCCGACCGCGTCCCCCGCCTCTTCGGGTTCGAACCCAACCTGGCGCTCCTCGCCCACTCCCCGCGCTGCGTCTACCTGGTCACCGCCATCGCCTATGACCGGGACGTCCGCGGCGAGGACGCCCGCGCCCGGGCCTGCTACCGCGCCCTCACCCGCGAGCTGGCGGACGCCGGGTACTACCTGACCCGAGCCGGACTCCAGGCGCAGGACGCCGCACCACCCGTGAAGGATGACTCCGCGCGGGTGCGCCAGCGGCTGAAGGCGGCGTTCGATCCCGAGGGAATCCTGGCTCCCGGGAGATCCGAACCCTGAGGGCGCGGACGGATCAGAAAGAAAAAAGAGGAGCGGAAACTTTCTCAGGTGGGCGCTCGATACTCTCTCAAGTCACAAGATTTCCCACCGCGCCTTGCGCCCGCCGGAGCACCCCCTTCCATGGCCATCGAGACCAACCGCTACCGCCCCGTGTTCCGCAACCCCGCGAAGCCCACTCCGGCCAACGGGATGCAGACGCGCCGTGAGGTCCAGGCCCACACGGAGAACCGGGCGCAGGGCGAGGCGACCCTCGACCTGACCCGCGGCGCGAAGGGCAACCGCGTCACCACCAGCAACAAGGCCAACCCCAACACCACGGCGGACATCCAGAAGCAGCTGGAGACCAGCCGCTTCGACAAGACGGTGGCCCAGGGCGAGTGGAACAAGAACTGGACCGCGGCCTCCGGCTCCCACACCTCCGGTGACGTGAACGGCAACTTCCACAACACGGTGGAAGGCCAGGTGCTGACGGCGGACGTGGCGGCGCAGGGCAACGTCTCCATCGACCCGCTGCACGGCAAGATTGGCGCCGAGGGCTCCGTGGACGTGCGCGCCGACCTGGTGCGCGGCTCCGTGGAAGGCCACGCGGACTCCGCGCTGGGCCGCTCCGAGTGGGGCGCCGAGGGCAACGTGGGCGCCGAGGCGACCGCCACGGGCCAGGTGGTGCTGGATCCGCTGCACGGCCAGGCCGCCGCCTCCGTTCACGGTGAGGCGTTCGCCGGCGCCCGCGCCAGCGCGGAGGTCACCCAGGAGATTGGTCCCGCGACCGTCACGGCCGGCGCGGAGGCCTTCGCCGGCATCGGCGTGGAGTTCGAGGCCAACGTCGGCCTGAAGGACGGCAAGCTGTCCGCCAACTTCGACGTGGGCGCGGCGCTGGGCATCGGCGCCAGCCTGGAGTTCGGCTTCTCCGTCGACGTGGGCAAGGTCGGCGACGCCGCCAAGGCCGCCGTCGAGGGCGTGGGCAACGCGGTGCAGAACGTCGGCGAGGGCATCAAGAACGTCGGCGAGGGCATCAAGAACGTCGGTGAGGGCATCAAGGACGTGCTGACCAAGTGGTAGCGGCGGGCCGCCTCCGGCCGCCTCCCACCTGAAGCTCTTCCCAGGGCCTCGTCCATCCGGGCGAGGCCCTTCCTTTTTCCCCGTTGCTCGACAGCCCCCGCCCCCTGGGGGACACTTTCCATCATGAACTCTCTGGAAACCCTCCTCGCGCAGGGTCAGGTGGCCCAGGCCAAGGCCGAGGCCGAGAAGCTCCTCGCGAAGAACCCCCACCACCGCGACGCGCTGGTGGTGATGGCCAAGCTGGCCCTGGTGGAGAACAAGGTGCCCCAGGCGGAGGGCCTGCTCGCCAAGGCGGAGGCCCAGGGGGCCACGGCGGAGACCGGCCTCGTGCGCGCGAACATCGCCGCGCAGAAGGGCCAGCTGGACGCCGCCCTCAAGGCCTACCAGGGCGTGCTCGCGGTGGAGCCGAACCGCGCCGAGGCCCACTTCGGCAAGGGCATGATGCTGATCAAGCAGGACAAGGCGCCCCAGGCGCTGGAGGCCCTGTCCCAGGCCGCGAAGCTTGCGCCCCAGAACCCGGTGTTCCGCTACCGCCTGGGCCAGGTGCAGCTGGAGGCCGGCCAGACGGACGCCGGCCTCGCCACGCTGCGCGAGGTCCTCACGCTGGCGCCGCGCTTCGTGCCCGCGTACCTGAGCCTGTCGCACGCGCTGTCCGCCCAGGACAAGCTGGTGGACGCGCGCAAGGTGCTGGAGCAGGGCCTCAAGGCGGTGCCCTACCAGCCGCGCCTGCTCGCGTCCCTGACGGTGCTGTCCATGGCGCTGCGCGACCTGCGCACGTCCTACGAGGCGGCCTCCGCGCTCGCGGCCCAGCGCCCGAAGGACGCGGATGCCCAGGCGAACCTGGCGCAACTGTTGCTGGCGCGCGGTCAAGTCGAGCAGGCCCGCTACGTGTGCCAGTCCATGGCGTCGCAGGGCGTCGCCAGTGAGTCGCTGAAGATGGCGGAGGCCACCTGCTTCGAGTCGCAGGAGCCGCCCGCGTACGACAAGGCCATCGCCGCGTACGAGCAGGGCATGGGCCTGGCGCCGGACGGCTGGCGCGCGGCGAACAACCTGGGCCAGCTGCTCCTGCGCATCCCCGCGGAGCCGGCGAACGCCCACCTGCCGCGCGCGGTGACGGTGCTGGAGGAGGCCGTGCGCCGCGCCCCGGACCGGCCGGAGCCGCTGCTCAACCTGGCGCTCGCGCAGGCGCGCCTGGGCCAGGAGCAGAAGGCGAAGGAGCTGGTGCAGCAGGTGCTCGCCATGCCGCTGGCGGAGGACACCGACCTGCATGAAGAGGCCACGCGCCTCTCGCGGACGCTGTCCAAGGCCTGAAGCAAAGCCGGACGCGCGGACGGCCCCGCGCTACTCGTTGAAGTCGAGCGTGGGCACGTCCTCGTCGCCGGTCGCTGCCTGGTACACGTGCCAGGCGGCGGCCAGGTCCTGGAAGGGCAGGCCCACCCCGGCGAACACCGTCACCTGCTCCTGGGACGTGCGCCCGGGCTTGAGGCCCGCGAGGACCTCGCCCAGCTCCGCGTGGATGGCGTCCTCCGTGAGCCCCGCCGCGCCCGCCGCGCCGGTGGAGACGCTCAAGCCCCGGTGGTCGCAGACGAACAGCGACTGCTCGAGCAGGTCCTGGGACAGCTCCGCCTTGCCCGGCTCGTCCGCGCCCAGCGCGGTGATGTGCGTGCCCGGTCGCACCATGCCCGCGTGCAGGAAGGGCTGGTGGCTCCACGTCGCCGTCACCACGATGTCCGCGTCCGCCACGGCGTCCGCCACGGACGTCTCCACGCGCACGGGCAGGTTCAGCTCCTGGTACATGCGCTGCGCGTAGGCGTTCGCGTGCGCGATGTTCGTGTCGTAGACGCGCACCTGGCTGAGCGTGCGCACCAGCCGCAGCTGCTTGAGCTGGAGCACGCCCTGGCGGCCGGCGCCAATCACAGCCACGCGCGTCGCGTCCGGCCGGGCCAGCACGTCCGCGGCCAGCGCGCCCACCACGCCGGTGCGCACGGCGGTGAGGTGGCCGGAGTCCATCACCGCGAGTAGCCCTCCCGTCACCAGGTCGTGCAGGTGCACCACGCCCTGGATGGCGGGCTTCTGCGCGGGGAACTTCGAGTGCACCTTCACCGTGTACGCGGGGATGCCGGGCACGCAGCCGGGGAAGAGCACCAGCGCGGTGCCCACCGAGTGCAGCGGCGCGCGCACCCGCTGCGGGGCCACCGTGCGGGCCAGGGCGTCGGTGCGGAAGGCCTCGCGCAGGTCGTCCAGGAGCAGGAGCGCCTGGATGTTGCGGGCCACGGCGGAGCGGTTGAGCAGGAGGGTGCGCATACTGTGACGGCCACCCTACCCGAGCGTGCGCATGCCCTGGGGCGCGAACGTCCCCAGGGCCGGCCGAGCGCACGAAGGTGAACGGCGCGCCGGGCGGTGCGTCCGGGGCCTGGCCCGGAACCGGCGGCCGAGCGCTCGTGACGGGGGCTTCCACCGAACGCGGGGACGAAGCGCGCCGGGCGCACCATGCGCAGACTTTCCGAGAGGGGTGGCGCGACCGGGCGAGGCCCCGGGGAGACTGGCGATGCAGGAGCCGGATTCACACTCCGTGGACGAGCATGCGTGCGGCGGCTCCCGCCCGTCCGCGGCGGAGTTCCTGCGCGCGAATCACGACGTGCTGCTGGCGGAATGGCAGCAGGCGGTGATGCAGGACCTGGCCGGGAAGGACTCCATCCGCCAGCCCTGGCTCATCGACCACATGCCGGCGCTGTTCGCCGCGCTGGCGGACGCGATGGAGTCCGGGCCGGAGGCGCTGGACGAGCGCCTGGAGGCGGCGCACGCCGCGGCCCGCCTGGACGCGGGCTTCAACCTGGGCGAGGTGGCGCGCGAGTACGCGCTCCTGCGCCGCTGCATCCTCCACCGGCTGGAAGCGCGGGAGCAGCGGCTGCGGCCCGGGGACCTCACGCGTCTGGAGGAGACGCTCGACCGGGTGGTCACCCGGACGATGACGTTCTTCTGGGACATGAAGCAGCGCATCCTCCAGACGCTGGACCGCATGTCCGAGGCGGCGCTGGGCGACCCGGACATGGAGACGCTGCTGGAGCGCCTGCTCACCCGGCTGATGGAGTCCGCGCTCACCGTGGACACGGCGGCGGTGATGCTCCTGGAGGACGACGCGCTGGTGGTGCGCGCCTCGGTGGGCCTGAGCACGGACGAGGTGAAGGGCCTGCGCGTGCCGGTGGGCCAGGGCGTGAGCGGGCGGGCGGCGCTGGAGCGGCGGCCCTTCTTCATCCGCTCGGCCGCCACGGACCCTCGCGTCCTCGTCGGGCCGCTGCGCCGCGCGGGGCTGCGTGCGCTGTACGGCCTGCCGCTCATGGACGGCGAGCGGATCCTGGGCATGGCGTACATGGGCTCGCGCACGGCCTTCGCCTTCTCCGACTCGGACGTGCTGCTCTTCCACTCCGTCGCGGAGCGGGCGTCCGCGCACATCGCCCAGACGGAGCTGCACGCGCGCGAGCACGAGGCACGCCAGGAGGCCGAGCGGTCGCTGGCGCTGCTGGACTCGCTGCTGGACGCGTCGCCCGTGGGCATCGCCTTCCTGGATCCGGACCTGCGCTACCTGCGCATCAACGGCACGCTGGCGCGGCTCAACAGCAGGCCCGTGGAGGACCACCGGGGCCGCACGCTGCACGACATGGTCCGCAGCCGCTCCGTGGGCTCCATCGAGCACTCGCTGCGGCAGGTGCTGGAGACCGGAAGGCCCGTGCAGGACGTGCTGCTCGAAGGGCCGGATCCGGTGCGGGGCCGCGCGGGAATCTGGCGCGCGGACTACTTCCCGGTGCGCACCCCGGACGGCGTGCTGCTCGGCGTGGGCTCCACGGTGGTGGACATCACCGACCACAAGCGCGCGGAAGGAGCGCTCCAGCAGGCCATCGACTTCCGCGAGGAGCTCATCGCCGTCCTGGGCCACGACCTGCGCAACCCCCTGCACGCGGTGAACGCGTCGGCCTTCATGCTGGGGAAGACCCCCGGGCTGGACGCGACGGCGCGCCGCTCCGTGGACCGCATCCGCAAGGCCACGGCGCGGATGACGCGGATGATCAACGACATCCTCGACTTCGCGCGCAGCCGCCTGGGCGGAGGCATCCCGGTGACGCGCCAGCACGTGAACATGGAGGAGCTGTGCCAGGGCATGCTGGAGGAGTTGCAGGTCGTGTACCCGGAGCGGCCCCTCGAGCTGGAGGTGCAGGGGGACGACCTGTGGGGGGACTGGGACCCGGACCGGGTGACGCAGGTGCTGGGCAACCTGGTGGTGAACGCGCTGCAACACGCGACGAATGACACGCCCGTCGTCACCACGCTCCGGGGAGAGGCCGTGGACGTGGTGATGGAGGTGCGCAACAAGGGCGACCCCATCCCGCCGGAGCTGCTGCCGCGCCTGTTCGACCCGTTCAAGCAATCGAGCGCGCCGAACGAGGGCCACAAGCCCCGCAGCCTGGGGCTGGGGCTCTACATCGTGAGTGAGATCGTCCAGGTGCACCGGGGCAGCGTCCGCGTGGAGAGCGCCGCCGGGGACGGCACGACCTTCACCGTGCGCTGGCCCCGCGTCCCCCCGCCGAAGGGCTACCTGACGCCGTGAGCCGCCGTCACGGCGCGGCCTGCACCTCGGACGCGGGCGCGAGGGCGAGCGTGTGCACGGCCTCCGCGAGCATGCGCGTGCTCAGGTCCAGCGTCTCCAGCGCGATGGACTCGTCCGGGGCGTGGCCGGTGTAGGGCTCGTTGGGGAACGCGGGCCCGAAGTCCACGGCGCGAGGGAAGAGCCGCGCGTAGGTGCCGCCGCGGATGGAGCCGGGCACCGCGTCCGGCGCCTTGCGCTGCCGCTGGTAGATGTCCATCAGCGTCTTCACCAGCGGGCCGGACGTGTCCGCCACGTGCGGATCGCCCAGGTAGCGGCCGGCGCCCTCCTTCACCTGGCCACCGGAGTCCTCGCCCACGCGCTTCGCGGCGGCGTCCAGCGACGCGTTGAAGGCCGCCGCGTCCTGCCCCTGCGGCCGGCGCATGTTGACGCCCAGGGACACGGTGCCGTCCTTCACGCGCAGCACGGTGGGCGCCACGAGCAGCGGGCCCATCAGCGCGTCCTGGTACTTCAGGCCCAGCCTCTCGCCGTGGTGGTCGCCGTCGAAGCGCTTCGCCACCACGCGTAAGAGCGCCGCGATGCCGTTGTCCTCCAATGACAGACGCGAGGCCACGGCGGACACATCCCAGAGCGCGTTGTGGCCCTCGTCCGCGACGGACGAGTGCACCGCCACGCCGTGGGTGGTGAGCACCACCGCATCGCCCTCCCGCTTCGCGCCGGCCTTCAGGTCCTTGCGCGCGGAGGACTCCTGGGCGATGGCGGCCTTCACGGCGGCGAGCACCGTCTCCGGCGTCTGGCCCTTCACGGGCGCGAGCTTCAGGGTGGCGGTGCCGGGCACCTGGGTGAGGAACTCGCCCGCGCTCACGTCCACGGCGCGCGCGACGGTGCCCTCCTTCGGCGTGGCGAGGGCCGCGCCCACGGGCGCCTCCAGCGTCCACGCGACGAAGCCGGACTGCGCGGCCATCACCGGGTAGCCGGAGTCCACGGAGATGACGTGCGTGGGCTTGGGCTGAGTGGTCGCGTACTTCTGCATGCCGGACCAGTCGCTCTCCTCGCCGTTGCCGATGATGATGAGCACCTTGCCTTGCGGCTTGAGGCCCAGGTCCTTCGCCATGGCCAGCGCGACGAGCCCGGAGGCGATGGGGCCCTTGTCGTCCTCCACGCCGCGGCCGTACAGGCGGCCCTTCTCCACCACCGGCTTGAAGGGCGCGCGCTTCCACTCATGGGCGGGCGCGGGGACGACGTCGCCGTGGAACACGAGCCCCAGCAGCGGCTCGCCTTCACCCCAGGACAACTCGAAGACGTCGTTCTCGCCCACGGTGCGGAAGCCGAAGCCATGCTGCTTCGCCCACGCCTCCAGGGCGCGGCCCATGGCGGCCACCTCCGGGTTCTTCGCGGCGGGGGCCTCGCTGCTCACCGTCTTGAAGCGGACGAGCGTCTGGGTGAGGGCCACCACGTCATCCAGTGCACAGGCCTGGACGTAGGCGGCGTAACGCTCCGCGGCGGAGGTGCCCTTCAGGGCGGTGTCGGAGAAGCGGGCGGCGCGGGCGGCGGGCTTGCCGGCGCAGCGCGGGTCCTTGGCGGCGAGGGCGGCAGCAGGGGCCAGGAGGCAGAGGGCGGCGAGGAGGCGGGTGCGCATGGGAGGCCTGGGAAACCGTCGGGACGACGGGGCATTCCTGGTGGGACGGGGGGCGGGAG
>NZ_RAWC01000299.1:0-8757 GCF_003611685.1 Corallococcus sp. CA049B
ACCCCACCCCGCGCCAGCCCCCGGTACGCCCGCGCCAGCTCGCGCAGCGTCACGTCCCCGTTGCCCAGCACGATGCCAACGCCGTAGTGCGACGCGCTCTCCTTGAGGCTCTGGAAGCCCGCCTCGCGCAGCACGCGCAGCACCTGCTCCGGCCCCAACGCGTCCGCCACCCGCACGGCCGGGATGTTGTAGCTGGACGCCAGCGCCGCCCGCAGCCGCACCGGACCGTGCGCGCGCCGGTCGTAGTTCTTCGGCACGTACGCGCCGCCCGGTGTCGCCAGGTGCACCTCCACGTCCGCGAGCACGCTCGACGGCGTGAAGCCCTTGCTCAGCGCCAGCCCGTACGCGAACGGCTTGAGCGCGGACCCCGGCTGCCGCAGCGAACGCACGCCGTCGTTCTGCCCGCCCTTCTCCTCGTCCAGGAAGTCCGAGGACCCCACGTACGCGAGCACCTCGCCCGAGGCATTGTCGATGACGATGGCCGCCGCCTCGCCCACGCGCCGGTGCGCCAGGCCGCGCAGCTCCTCCGTGATGGCCTTCTCCACCGCCGCCTGGAGCGCCGGGTCGATGGTCGTCTCGATGCGCGACGCCCGATCCAACCCCAGCTCCGGCAGCCGCTGGAGCAGCGCCGTCGTCAGGTGCGGCACCTCGAACACGCGCTCCGGAGGCACCAGGTCCAGCGGCGTCTCCTCCGCCAGCCGCGCCTCCTCCTTCGTCAGGAAGCCCTCCTCCACCATGCGCGACAGCACGTCGCGCATCCCGGCATTCGCCATCTCCGGCCGGCGGTACGGATCCCTCCGCGCGGGCGACCGGGCCATCCCCGCGAGCAGCGCCGCCTGTCCCGCGGACAGCCGCTCCGCGGGCCGCCCGAAGTACCGCCGCGCCGCCGCCTCCACGCCGAACGTGGAGTTCCCCAGCGGCACGCGGTCCAGGTACTCCAGCAGCACCTGCTCCTTGGACAGGTGCGCGGTCAGCCGCAGCGCCCACAGCGCCTCGCCGGCCTTGCCCCACCAGGAGCGCTCCCGGGGCACCAGCCTGCGCGCCAGCTGCTGCGGAATCGTGGACGCGCCGGACACGATGCGCCCGGCGGACACGTTGTCTCGCGCGGCCCGGGCCACCGCCACCACGTCCACGCCCGGATGCCACGTGAAGCGTTGATCCTCCGCGGCGATGAACGCCTGCCGCACCTTCGGAGGAATGCGTCCCTCCGGAAGGCCCGCACTGCGTCCGTCCTCGCGGGAGAGCACCTCGCGCAGGGCGTGGCCCGTGCGGTCGGTGAGCACCAGCGAGGACAGCGCTTCGCGGGACAACAACGTCCCCGGCAGGGGCCACGCGATGAAGCCCGCGCAGCCCACCACCAGGAGCGCCGCCAGGACCGCCACGGCGCGCGCTGCCCCGCGAAGCGTGAGGCGCTTCATCACTTCGAAGCGACCTCGTCCGGCATCAGCACCGGGAAGCGCCCACCCTCGGAGCGGCCGAACACCTCCGGCGCGTACATCTCCTCCGCGTGCGCGGGCTTGAGCAGGAAGTCACCCGGAGTCGTGGCCCGGGCGACGAAGGTCGCCACGTGCACGCCGGGGGGCAGCTCGTCGGCGAAGAACACCACGCGGTCATCCCGCATCTCCGTGTGGTTGAACGGCGACCAGAAGCGCGTGGCCCAGACGTTCTGGCCCTCGTCCGTCTCCGACAGGTCCTCCTCGCTCTCGTACTCGTAGCCCTCGCCGGGGCCCTCCTCCTGGCCGGAGCCCGCCGGGCCCGGCAGCCGCGCAGTGCTGGCCAGCGACGTGTCCACCGGCTCCAGGCCCGCGGGCAGCGGCACGTCCACCGCCACGAAGTTGCGCCGCATGGGCGTGGCCACGCGCACGCGCACGCGCACCAGCTCGCCCGCGCGCGCCGCCTTCGCCTGGCCGCCGCCCGTGTACGGCTCGAACCAGCGCTGGACGATGATGCCCCGGTCCAGGGGGTCCACCGGCAGCTGCGCCGGCGCGTAGCGCAGGAGCGCCCCGTAGTAGAGGTTGCCCGTGCCGTTCACCCCGAAGGTCAACGGCTGCGCCTTGTCCGCCGGGCCCAGCTTCTCCACCGGCACCTGCACCGTCTTCACGCCCATGTCGCGGCCCTTGAAGTCGGCGGAGGCAATCACCTGCCCGCCCAGCTTCACCACGGCCTCGAAGGACGGCACGGCCGTCTCCTTGCGGCGCACCACCTCCGACAGGGCCATCAGCGTGAAGGCCGCCTCCTGCGTGTTGCGGAAGCGCCCGTCACCCTCGCGCGCGGACGCCAGGTAGCGCCCCATCTTCGACACGTAGGGGTGATCCGGCTGCACGTCCACCAGCGTCTGGAGCACCAGCGCCGTGGTGCGCGTGTCGGAGGACCAGAGCGGCGCGTACGTCTTCGCGTCCGTCTCCTGGAAGTGCACGCCCGCCGCGGACTCCTGGGCCTGGTTGAGCAGCTCCTGGAGCAGCTTCTGTCCCTGCGCGCGGTTGCCCTTCCCCACGAAGATGGCGTCCGTCAGCATCGCCCGCGCGAAGAGCGGCAGCTTCTGCCGCTGCTCGAACAGCTCGTTGTAGTACGACGGCCGCGGCGACCCCATGCGCGACAGCGTGTAGAGCGCGAACACCCGCGTCTCCAGCCCCGGCGCGTTGCAGCCATAGGCGCACTGCGTGCACACGCCCGCCGCCACCTTGTCCGCCAGGAACTTCCTCGCCTTGTCGAGCACGCCCGCGTTCACCGGGTAGCCCACCTCCTTCGCGCGCGCCAACGCCAGCGTCGCGTACGCGGACGCATACGGCGACGCGCAATCACTGGAGGCCCAGAAGCGGAAGCCGCCGTCGTGGTTCTGGAGCGCTTCAATCTTGCGCACCGTCGCCGTCACCACCGCGTCCGGATCCAGCGTGCCCTGCGTCTTCAGCGCGTCCTCGCTGAGGAAGCCGCGCACGAACGCCTGCTTCTGCTCCTCCGAGCCGCCGGTCCACGCCACGCCGAACTTGCCGGACAGCTCGCGCAGCGCCACGAACGGCACCAGCCGCGACGACATCTGCTCCAGGCAGCCGTAGGGGTAGTCCACCAGCTGGTTCATCGACTCGTCGAACCCGCCCATCACCGTGGAGGACATCGTCAGCGAGAGGCCGCCCATGCCCGGACGCACGCCGCCCGGCGGCTTGAGCCCCTCCACGCGCTCGTGGGTGGTATCGCCGTAGACCGCCACCGCCTCCATGCCCACGGGCAGCTGCACGGGGATCTGCTGCTCCACCCCGTCCGTCTCCCCGCCCCCCGCGACGGCGAAGCGCAGCACCGCGGTGCCCGGCTGCTCGGCCACGAAGGTGAAGCGCACCTCGCGGGCCTTGCCGTCCAGCTGCACCGTCTTCTCCGAGGGCCCCTCCACGCGCACGCCCGTGAGCTGCGCGGTGACCTTGACCTCCTTGATGGCCGGGTTGGTGGTGTGGATGACCACGCCCGCCTCCGCCTTGTCACCCACGCGCACCAGCCGGGGCAGCGCCGGCAGCGCCAGGAGCGGCTTGGCCACCTGCACCTTGCTCTCGCCCACGCCGAAGCGGTCCGCGTCCGTCACGGCGACGGCCATGATGCGGAAGGTGGTCAGGTTGTCCGGCAGGGTGAACTCCACCTTCGCCCGGCCCTGGTCGTCCGTCTCCACCGACTGGAACACCGCCGTCGTCTTGAAGTTGGACCGGATGCCGGAGCCCGTCGCGTCCGAACCGCCGGAGCCGCCCGGCCGCGAGCCCTTCTCGCCGTACAGCTTGCGCAGCACCAGGTGGATGAGCGGCTCGCCGATGCGCACCGACAGGCCGCGCTCCTGGAACATCGCGTCCAGCGGATCCGGCGCCTTGTAGCCCGTCAGCCGCAGCACGCCCTCGTCCACGGCCCACAACGTCACCTCGGACTTCGTGCCCTTGCCCGTGGCGTCCTTCACCGCGACGTCCACCGTCACCTTGTCGCGCGGGCGCTTCTCCGGCGCGTCCGGCGTCAGCGCCACCGACAGGCGCTTGGCCTTCTTCTCCACCTTCAGCTGGGTGTAGCCCACGCGAACGGCGGGGCGGCCCGGGTCGTCACCGGACTCGATGCCCTTGGCCGCCTCCACGCGGCCGCGCACCAGCACCACGCCGACGAAGACGTTGGGGATGGCACCCTCACCCAGCGGGACGTCCAGCGCGGTGGCGCTGCCCTTGAGCTTCACGCGGCGCACGCTGAGCACGCCCTCGCGCTCCACCGTGAGGATGGCGTCCGCCTGCGGGTACGGGCTCTTCACCAGCACCTTCGCGGTGTCACCCACGTCGTACAGCTGCTTGTCCGCCACCAGGTCGATGCGGTCCGTGTCGTTGCGCTGCCAGGACACCCAGCCGGAGCCGGTGACGTAGAGCGAGTCGCGCGTCGTCGCCTTGCGGCCCTTCGCGTCCGTGGCCACCGCCTCCATCACGTACAGGCCGGGCTCGGCCGGGGTGAACTTGCACGGCTGCGGCGTCGCCGCGCTCTTCACATTGCACTTCGCGGCTTCCGTCTCCACGGGCTCCGTGACGGTGAACCACTGGCCGCCGTCGCCCTTCTTGCGGATGGACTTCCACTCGCGGCGCTTGATGTTCACGTCCACCGCGACGCCGTCCTGGCGCTTGCCCTCGGGCGTGACGGCGACCAGCTCCAGGCCCACCTCCTTGCCCGCCTCCGCGAAGCCGGTGGAGAGCATGCGCAGGCCCGCGTAGACGTCCGCGGGGTGCACGATGATGAGGTTGCGGTTGGCCACGCGCTGGCGGTTGACGTCCTCCACCTCCGCCTCCAGCGTGTACTCCCACGTCTTGCCGCCGGGCGCGTCCGCGTTGCCCAGCGCCAGCGCCAGCTGCCCCTGCGCGTCCGTGCGGCCGTCACCGGAGCCGAACGACTCAGCGCTGTGCTCCGGCTGCTCATCGTCCCACCACCAGGTGTTCACCCCGAAGGTGAAGGCTTCATTGCCCGGGGGCGTGAAGAAGGAGCTCACGCGCTGCACGTTCCAGCGCACCTGCGCGTCGCCCATGGCGCCGCCGAACAGGTAGCGCGCGTCCACGCGGGCGGTGAGCGGCTCGCCGGCCGCGACGTCCTTCTTCGGCACCGCCACGTCCACGCGGAACTGCGGCGCGCGGTACTCCTCCACGCGGAAGGTGCCGCCGTAGCTCAGCGTCTCGCCGCCGACCTTCAGCTTCGCGGCCACGTCGTAGTAGCCGAGCGGCATGTCCTTGCCCAGCTTGAGGTCCGCGCGGAAGGTGCCGTACTTCGTGACGGTGGCCTCCGTCTGGAAGACCTTCTCGCCGCGCGAGCTCGTGACGGTCACCTGCGCCTTCGTGTTCGCGGCCGGCGACTTGAGCACGCCCAGGCGGCGGTAGCGCGCCACGCCCTTGAGCATCACGTCGTCACCGGGGCGGTAGATGCCGCGGTCGGCGAACACGAAGCCCAGGCTGTCCGCGACGCGGCCCTCCCACGCGCTCTGCAACGAGAACGCGCCGGGCGACATGCCGCCCTCCCACGTGGACAGCGTCACGCCGATGTCCGTGTCCTTCACCGCGGACACCATGGCCCACGGCGTGTCCCAGGCGTTCTCGTTCTTGGGCTTGAGCAGCTCCGACAGGCCCGGCACCTTCGCGAGGCCATTGGCGTCCGTCGTACCCGTCCAGTGCTCCGTGCCCTGCTTGTCCCAGAGCGTCAGCTGCGCGTCCGGCACCGGGGCGCCCGTCGCCAGCGACGTCACCCACACCACGCCGGAGGCGGCGCCCAGCTTCGCGTGCACCGCCAGGTCCGTCACCTGCCCGATCACGCGGCGCGGGTACTTCTGCTTGAGCGACGGCGCATCGAGCCGCGCGAGGAACAGGCCCGTCTTCGCCCCGTTGAACGCCGGGCGCAGCTCCAACGGCGTGGTGCGCTCCACGTTGCGCGCGGACTTCGTGTCCAGCGTCGTCCGGTAGGGCTCCGAGGACGGCCACTCGTTGGTGTCGATGAGCCGCGCGAGCTCGGCGGGGGACAGCGCCCACACCTCCGCCTGCACCTCCGGGACGTTGGTCGTCACCATGGGGATGGAGCCGTCACCGGACGCCTCCACCAGCGCCTCGCGCGAGCCGGAGTCGAAGGACGGCTCCACGTCCGACAGCTTCACCTGGCCCTGGAAGGCGGGGCCCGTCTGGCCGAAGAGGTCCTTGTACCCTTCCGCGACCTGGATCTTGTACGTGGTGCCGGGGCGGTAGCGGCCGGGCAGCGACACGTAGGGGTTCTTCACCTCCGAGCCCGCCCACGGCAGCTGCGTCTGCACGCGCTCCCAGTCGATCTCCGCCTTCGGCTCCAGCGTCACCTTGCCCTTGAGCGAGGCGGCGTCCAGCTCGTTGGACGTGAAGAGGATGAGCGGGCCGTAGGAGCACTGCTGCTCGCCCCAGGTGAACACGCACGCGCCCGCGGACTCCACCTTGAGCGCGCCGTAGGTGGCGTAGGGGTGGCGCACCGCCTCGCCCATGGGCAGCGGGCCCTCCGTGCCGGTCAGCTCACCGTCCACCACCAGGGTGAACTGCGTCCCCGAGGGCAGCTTCTGCGCGGGCTTGAGCTCGTACCGCACGCGCCGGTCCTGGGAGCGACGCGCCGGGCCGCTGCCCACCTGCACTTCCTTCACGTCCGCGAGCGGCGACGTCTTCACCAGCGTGAGCGGCACGGGCGCGCCGGCCGCGGGCTCCAGGCGCGCGTGCTCCGCCAGGTCCTTCACGGCCTGGTTGAAGGTCAGCGTGAAGACCTGCTCCGGCTGCAGCCAGCGGAACTCCGGCTCCGGCTGCGTGGCCTGGAGCGAGGGGCGCGGGGTCTCGAACTGGAAGGTGTACGGCTGCGCCAGCGCGGTGCCGTCCATGGCCTTGAGGCCGGCGGGCACCGTCACCGTGTACTGCGTGCTCAGCTTCACGGGCGCGCTCGGCACGAACTCCACGCTCGCGGAGCCCAGCCAGCGCCACTCGCCTTCCAGCGCGGGGGTGATGGTCGCGGGGGCCGACAGGCCTCGCTCCGCGGCGACCGACCCGAGGGCGATCATCGGCTTGGTGAAGGTGATGGTCGGACGAGCGCTGCCGTAGACCTGCCCCGTCGGCCGCGCGGCCGCGATGGAGAGCGGGCCCTGCGACGCGGCGTCCTCGGCGTCGATCTTCAGCGCGGGAGGCTCGGGCAGCGGCTCGACGGCGAGGCCAGGGGACTTCGAGGGCGGAGTCGGCGCGGTGCCGGTCTCCGAGGGGCCGCCCTTCGAGTCCTTGTCGCCGCATGAACACGCGGTGGCGACGACAAGGCAGAGGGCCAGCAGAGGGAGTCTGCGCATGGTGGGGCTCACGAGGTTTCCAGGGCGGGCACTCGTGAATGTCCCCCTGAAAAATGACGCGAGCACCGTACCACGGGGCCCCCCGCCCCGCTGTCACTCCCGCGTCATCCACCGAGGCGCGGAGCCGCACCTCGGATTCCGAGTGCTTGAGAGTCACGGCCCGGGCCGGGAATGCGTCCGTAACGCGGCCGGACATCCATCACCGGAGGGCCGTCCGCGAGCACGGAGGCGGGGGCGAAGGCCCGGGCGACGGACACGACGCAGCCGCCCAGCAGCTTGCGCAGGTGGGACTTCGGACGGCGATGGGATGACGCCATGGGTGCCTCCGGCCGGATGGGGAGACACCAAGGTGGAAGGGGCGCGGCGGCCGGGCCATCGCACCAGTGCGCAGCGCCCCTTCGTTCAGCGGACAGTGGCGGGCCTTCAGCCGCCGCGCAGCAGCGTGGCGCCCGCGCCGAGCCCCAGCAGGAAGGCCGCGATGACGAGCAGCAGCACCCAGCGCACGGCGACGCCCGTGGCGCGCGGTGCCTGCTGACCGACGGTGGCGCGCGTGGGCGCGGATTCGTCCGGCACGAGGATGCGGACCTGGATGGCGGCGGTGCGCAGCACTTCGTCCACGTCGGTGAGGAACTTCTCGTACTCCTCCGGCACCAGCTCCAGCGGCGTGCCGTGCTGGAACTCGTAGCGCTTGGCCACGGCCTCGTGGTTGCGCAGCGAGGCCTGTCCCTTGGCCACGTCCACCCAGCCCGCGACGAGCGCGGGGGCGCTCCCCTTGCGGTCCACGAGCGAGATGGCCTGACGGGCCTGCTTGCCGCCCGCGGTGCTGGGGCCCTCGGGTTCGTCCACGCGGAGGATGCGGTGCGGGGAGCGGCCGTAGATCTTGTGCTGGAGCTCGGCCTTGAGGCGCTCCGCGAGCAGCGCGGAGTGGGTGGCGAACATCGTGCGAAGCTCGGGCGCCGCTTCGGACTGGCTCGCGGCCTGCGCGGAGGGGAGCGGCGCGAAGATCATCGGCTCCGGCCGGCTGGCCTTGCGAGGAGGCTCTGAAGAGCTTCCGTCCAGTTCGGCGCCACGGCCCGCGCGGATGAGCTCCGGCAACTCGAAGCCCTCCTCCTGCTTCGCGCCGTCACGGCCCAGGCGGGCGATCTCTGGAAGGCCCTGGCCCTCTTCGCGAGCACCGCCCCGAGCAGCGCCCGCTCCTCGGGGAGGCCGGGCGATCTCCGGAAGGCCCTGCCCCTCTTCACGCGCGCCACCACGGCCGGAACGTACGTTCTCCTGAAGGCCCTGGCCTTCATCGCGAGCACCGCCGCGTGATGGGCGGACGATCTCCGGCAGGTCCTGCCCCTCTTCGCGAGTCACCGCGCGACCGGGACGCACGGCCTCTGGCGCGCCCTGGCCGTTCTCACGTGCGCCACCACGCGTTGGGCGCCCACCCTCCCCCGAGC